>NZ_JBARCR010000511.1:0-9985 GCF_049794275.1 Trebonia sp. | reverse complement strand
GCACCGATCACATCCTGCTCGCATTGCTTGAAGATCCCTCGGTCGAAGCCGTGCTGGGCGCGAGCCTGCAGCCAGCTCGCCAGGCCCTCGACTCGCTCGATCGCGAAGCCTTGGGCGCCCTGGGCCTGGGTTCCGGCGCGGACGCTCCCGCGCTGCCGATGCGCGCCGTGCCAAAGAAGCCGAGGATCAGAGACGTCGCTAAAAAAGATCGCTTCCGCATGACGCCCGCAGCAAAGAAAGTGCTGGAGGAAGCGTACAAGCCCAAGGGTCATCGGAAGCTCCAGGTCACCGGCCCCGAGGTGCTGGCCCAGATCCTCGCTCTCCAGCCACCAGATCCCGCGGCGGTGCTGCTGGGCGCTCTCGGCGTGAACACGTCGGAGGTTCGGCGCCGATTGGATGCGGTCACGCCCGACAGCTGAGTCCCCAGCGACATTCACGACTTCGAGCGAAGGTGGGTGGAGAAGTCCGCAGCCGTCCTACCCCTCGGGTAGCCCAAAACGTGCGCTTCTTCGGGCCCTGCGGGTAGCACCATGGCATCGTACCGGGCGTAGCAACTCCTGCTAGCACCCAAGCCCCCGGCGGTGTCGTCCCGGCGTACATAATCACTCCCGGGACCCGCCAGCGAGAGACTCACCACGTCGCGACAGGCCGATCGTATTCGGCAGGCTGGCTTGTATGCAGGGATGGAGATCGGATCACGCTCAGTGACTGGGGTTAGCCTGTGGCCAGCGCGCAGGTAGCCGGTGTTCCTGGCAGACTGGGCCTCGTGGCTGACCCCTACCATGGCCTCGCCGCTGACTACGACTGGATCTTCGACGACAGCGAGCTGGCCGGCGGAGCCGCGATCAGCCAGCCCGCGACGGCGCGCCTGCTGCAGCGGATCGGCCCGGGCGGCGACGTGCTCGACGCTGCCTGCGGGACCGGGATCGACGCGGCGGTGCTCGCCCGCCGGGGCTTCAGCGTGCGGGCGGCCGACGGGAGCCAGGCTATGGTCGAGGTCGCGGCGACGCGGTTCCGGCGGGAAGGGCTGGCGATCGCGGTCCAGCGCTGTTTGTGGGCGGACCTGCCCGCCGCCATCGACGGGCGGTTCGACGTCGTGCTGTGCACCGGCAACGCGCTGGTGCACGCCGCTGGCCGCGACACGATGGTCCGGGCGCTTACCGGGCTGCGGCGGATGGCACGTCCCGGCGGGCACGTGGTGATCGATTCCCGTAACTGGGAGAAGCTCCATGCCGAGCGCCGGATCGTGCAGGTGATGAACAGGGTAAGGATGTGCGGCGGGCGTAGGTGCGTCGTGCTCTACGCCTGGGAGGTGCCGGATCGCTTCGACCAGGAGCACATCGCTCACCTGGTGTTCCTGTTCGAAGACGGCGACCGGGTCGAGCCGCACGAATACCGGCTCTCGTTCCGCCCGTTCACGTTCAGGGATTTGCATGAACGACTCAAGCTCGCGGGATTGCGGGAAGCCGACACCGACTATGGCGAGGCCGCCGACCGTTACGCCGTGATCGCGGTGGCGACCTGACCGGCGCCACCCGGACTTCCGCTGCTGCTCCTGTGCAGCGCCGTGCGCACCCAGCGGCGCCGGCGGCCGGCCCGTCTGACGGACTCCGCCGAAGGCCGGGACCCGCCGTTGCTGATCCAGTCCGGTGGACTCAGGTTCCGTAATCGGAAGCGGGCAGGGCAAGAGCGCGTCGCCGCCGTTCTGCTCCGGTCTGGCACACGGGCTCGGGCAACTGCGGGCAGTGCATAGCCGGCAGATCTGCGCCCGTGTATCGCCATCGGCGAATTCGCCCCCGCCGATCACGGGGCTAGCGTCGGGTGCGGCCGCGGGCCCAGATGCGCGCCGTTGCCCACCTGGTAGGCCTCGTGAATCCAGCCGGCGAACTCGTCGTCAAGCTCGCCGGGCGCACGGATGCGGAACTGGTGAACGTACAGTCGTCCGGTATACGGGCTGGACCTGGTGATGCGGGGATCGTCCACGCGCCGCTGCAGGTCCAGGTATCCGCTGAGCGCGCGGTTACCCGGCCTGGCTCCGGCGAAGCCGCGGCGGGCACCCTTCAAGGTAATCGCGCTCTTCGCCACCGAATAGGTAAATGGGCCGCACGCGCCGGCCAGCTCAATGAACCGGTGATACAACGCGACGATTTCCGGCGGCCTGCCGGACAGGTGCCGCTCAACTGTCCACTCGGCGTCGGCCATAGCGCCAGGCTACCGAGGGCAATTGCCACTGGGTGCCTGGGCTAGTGACAGGCTCTGGCCGACCAGCAGCACGACGGGCGGCTGTGCCGGCTCAGTGTCCGCGAGCGCGGAACGCTCTTCGGCGGCTCGCGGCGATCGAGGTGCCCGGCAGCGCTGTTGACCTTGACCCTGGGGGGAAGCTGCACAGTTGTGACGGCCGGGCACCCGCCCGGATCGAGGGAGCTGTTATGGGCCTGACGGGGCATCAGGGGAGTTGGCCCGGCTGTCGCGGCTGTCACCGAAGGCGCTGCGCCTGTACGACGAGCTAGGACTGCTGCAGCGATGAAATTTCTGTTCGACCCTCCGGGCTCGTAGCAGGTGGCACTCGGACCGTCGTAGGGCGTTGGCGAGGCGGCGATGCGGGAGGCTGGTCAGGTGCCGCGGGGCGCAGGGAGGTGAGCAGGCGGCGCCCTGCGGCCGCGAGCCGAGGTGCGGCATGCTCGAGCTTGTGCGTTCGCGCGTGGCGGGCGGCGCGGGCCAGTGCGCCTTGCTGGGCCTGGCTGCGCAGCTCGGCGGCCCGGGCCGTGGCCAGGTAGTGGCTGATGGTGGGGTGCATGGCGGTCTCCTTGTCGTGTGTGGATGGTGGTGCTGGGGAGACTTGATGACGCGCAGCGCGCATCGTGGCCGATGGGTCGAAGTGCTGGCGGCTGCCCAGGGTGTGCTCACGTCGACATCGGCATAACCGATGGCTACTCGCCCGCGAGAGGTGTCTCTCCGGTCGTCGGATCGATCAGCGCTCGGACGAGCGCGACGTGGTCTGCGGGAAATCCGCCGCGGCGGACGTGCTCGCGGATGGTTTCGGCGTTGTCGGCGAGGTACAGACAGTAGATCTTGTCGTCGGTGACGAAGCTGTGAATCCATTGCGCTTGCGGTGCCATGCTGGCGAGATCCTTCTAATAGATACCGGCCGCCCGCGAACCGCGGACGCGCCCGGCGGGCCCTGTCCCCGCTCCTGGATGTGGTGATCCGGTGAAAGGCCGCAATCCATCGCTCGCCACGAAAGCTGGGCTTAGCGCAGGCTCCACGCTGCTCGGGCTTGGATGGCGGCTGGGGCGGCGGTCCGTGACGGACAATGAGCGGCTGGTCCGGACGGTCTGGGCACACCCTCGCGGCCGGGATCTCGCTCACCGATTCTGCTGCGGCGGCGATGGATTCCGGCCAGAGCGCGGATCACAAGTAAGGTGACTATGCATATGTCCAGTCCCAGGCCCGCCGTCGTTCACCTGGAGCTCCACACCGGTGATCACGCACGGGCGAGCGCGTTCTACGCGAAACTCTTGTGCTGGCGCCAGGAGCTGATCGAGGCCGGGTCCGGGTCCTACCTCGCGCTCGGCCTGGGAGGCGGTGCCATTTCGGCGCCGCAGTGCGCCGAGCTCGCTATCAGGCAGCCAAAACCATGACGACCGAGCCTGAACACGGGACGAAAGCCGCTCGCATGGCGCTGACCGCGACTGAGGAGCGAGAGCTGCTCGAGGCCGCCCGGCGGAGCGACGACGACGCCTTCGGCCGGCTCGCCGGACCGTACCGCGGCGAACTGCACGCCCACTGCTACCGGATGCTTGGCTCGGCCGCAGACGCAGAAGATGCACTGCAGGAGACGCTGCTGCGCGCCTGGCGCGCCCTGCCGAGCTTCGAGGGCCGGAGCTCCGTCCGTTCCTGGCTCTATAAGATCGCGACAAACGTGTGCCTCAGGGCGATCGAGCGGCGGCCCACGCGAGTGCTTCCGGTTGACTACGCGCCCGCCGCCGACCCCCACGACAACCCCGCCGAGCCAGTGGCCGATGCGGTATGGCTCGAACCCTACCCGGATGAGCGGCTCGGGCTCGGCAGCGGCCTGGCCAGCCCGGAGGCCCGTTATGAGCAGCGCGAGGGCGTCGAGCTCGCCTTCATCGCGGCACTCCAGCACCTGCCCGCGCGACAGCGCGCCGTGCTGATACTCCGCGACGTACTCGGGTTCTCAGCCCGCGAAACCGCCACTGCGCTCGAAACCACACCAGTCTCGGTCGACAGCGCCCTGCAGCGCGCCCACAAGACAGTAGACAAACGACTGCCAGAGCGAAGCCAGCAGGCGACGCTGCGCTCACTGAACAACGGCGCGCTGAGACTCGTAGCGCAGCGCTACGTCACCGCCTGGGAGCGCAACGACGTCGACGCGGTCGTTGCCATGCTCGCCGAAGACGCGAAGCTGACGATGCCGCCCGTACCCACCTGGTACCGCGGCCGCGAACAGGTCGCCATCTACCTCGGCGGCGGGCCACTTGCAGGGACGAGACACTGGCGCCTCATCCCCGCTCGCGCGAACGGGCAGCTCGCCTTCGGCCGCTACGCCTGGAACGACAAGACACAGACCTTCATGCCGCGCGCCATCGACGTGCTCACCCTGCACGGCGCGCAGATCCAGGAGATCACCGCCTTCGTCACCCCAGACGCCTTCCGCGGCTTTGACCTCCCCGCCATCCTCGATGAATCGGGAACCAACTCGTAGACGCGCCGCTCGCGAGCCAGTCGGCGCCATCCGCTCGATGTCAGATGTCAATGTGATGACGCCCGGGGCGGTGTGACCGGTGGTCGGCTCGCGGAAGCCGCAGACCCGGAACCCAACGGTCCGAGCCGGCGAGGGGGACCGGAGGTTGATCACCAAGCAAGGATCATGAACCCAGCTGTGAGCGTGCTGGCGCCACTGAGGCCCTGCAGGCCCTGGGGGACGGCGTCGGCGGGCTCGCCTTCTCGTGTCAGGCGGACGGGCCGCGAGCGGGGAAGAACAGGACTGCGGGCCTCGGCGGTGGACGTCGTCTTTTGCTGATTATCCGTTCCGGGTGAAGCCCGATCCCAGCGGCGGGACGTAGCGTCGTGTCATCTGCCGGGTCACCGCAGGTGGCCCGCGGGTTGCTCTCAGGCCAGCACCTCCTGGCAGAAGAGCTGCTTGGACGCGGGCAAGCCAGGCCGACCGGATTTGACGGGCGGTTGCGGCTCACCGCGGCAAGACAAGCGGCAACCGGGCCCAGCGCGACAGACCGGAAGGAATGAGATGTTCGGATCCCGCAGGGTCGCACGGCGGACGTCGCGGCGTACCGCGCGCCGCGTCTCCCGTCGCCGGTCAGCCCGGCCGCGAGCCCGTTCCTGGGCTGAGCGGCTGCCACCGCGGCGTCCGCCGTCCGTGAGGCCAAGAGCCACGGTATCGGGGGCCTGACGCCGCGATGGCGCCGGAAAGGAGTGGTCATGACAGTGACGGCTGGCAGGAAGCCTGGCGCGCGGGCATCTCGTCCACGTCCGGCGCGGGCCGCAACGGTGCAACAACTGAGCCGCGCGGACCGGGTGGCGCGGGGGAAGGATGCCAGGGCGGTGGCCCCGCTGGAGTCGCATGCCGAGTTTCACCCGGCCGGGTCGCGGGATCCGGTCGGGTTGCCGGCGGGGCAGGCGGAGTCGCGGGTGCCGGAAGGACGGCACAGTTGAAGCCACCACCGAGATCTGAGACGGCACCCGGTGACTGAGGCGGCTGCTGCCCCGGCCGATCCGGGTGCGACGATGCGGAGCAAGAGCTACCGCGTCTTGCTCATCTTCGCCGCGCTGATCGGCGTGCTGGTCTCGTTCGTCTCCTGGTGCTTCCTGGAGCTGGTCCACTGGATCCAGCAAGAGGTATACGAGACCCTGCCCAGCGGGCTGGGGTTGCACCCCGTCCCCTGGTGGTGGCCGCTGCCGGTGCTGGCCGTCGCCGGCGTGCTGGCGGCGATCGCGATCGTGCGGCTGCCCGGCCACGGCGGCCACATCCCGTATGAGGGAATCAAGGCCGGGACCGCCCAGCCGGCCGAGCTGCCCGGCATCCTGCTGGCCGCGCTGGCCACTCTCGGCCTCGGCCTCGTGCTGGGACCGGAGGCCCCGCTCATCGCCCTCGGCGCCGGCCTGGCGGTCCTGGCCGTGCGGCAGGTGAAAAAAGACACCCCCAGCCAGGTCATGGCGGTGCTCGCCGCGAGCGCGGCGTTCGCCGCGATCGCCACCATCTTCGGCTCGCCGGTCATCGGCGCGATCATCTTGATCGAGGCCGCCGGGCTTGGCGGGCCGATGCTGCCGCTGGTGCTGCTGCCGGGCCTGATGTCCGCCGGGATCGGCTCGGTCATCTTCATCGGCATGGGCCACTGGACCGGGCTCAGCTCCAGCGCCTACGCGCTGAGCCCGTTCTCGCTGCCCGCATTCTCCACCCTCACCGCCGCGGATTTCGGCTGGGCGATCGTGCTCGCGTTCGCAGCCGCCCTGGCCACGTTCGCGATCATCGATGGCGCACGCAGGTCGGCCACTCTCACGGCCAGGCAGCCATGGCTGCTGATACCAGTCAGCGCCCTGGCGGTCGGCGGCCTGGCGATCGGGTTCGCCCAGATCACCCACCAGCCAGCGGATGTCGTGCTGTTCTCTGGCCAGGACGCCTTCAGCTCCGTGATCAAACAGGGCCCCACCCTGGCCTTGTCCACCCTGGCATTCCTGCTGCTGTTCAAGGGCGCGGCCTGGAGCATCTCGCTGGGCAACTTCCGCGGCGGCCCGACATTCCCGGCCGTGTTCCTCGGCGCCGCCGCCGGATTGCTCGCCGCCCACCTGCCAGGGTTCTCCGAGACACCCGCCGTGGCCGTGCTGATGGCCGCCACCGCCGTGTCGGTCCTCCGGCTCCCGCTGTCAGCAACCGTCATCGCCCTGCTGCTGACCTCCAAAGCCGGAATCGCCACCGCCCCGCTGATCATCGTCGCCGTCGTGGTCGCCTACATCACCACCCAGACGCTATCCTCGACCCGCCCGCCCGCGCCCACCACGGCCACCGTGCCAGCCGCGCAACCCCAGCCCGCCGCACCCGCACCGCCGCAACCGCAGACCACGGCGACGGTCCGAAGGCCCGCAGTGGACAAGCCGTAGGCCAGTGGCGTCCGTCGGCCACGACGGGGAATCGCCGGGAGCCGCCGCGAACGGCGGGCACGGCGTTCGCCACCGTGTCCGGCATGGCATCGAGGTCGGCAAGGGGAAGTATGCCGGCTCATCGGCTGAGCATCTGTGGCGCCGGCTGGACGCGATGGATTTCATCAACCGGGGCATACTCTTCGCGGCCACGCTGCTGTTGTGCTTCTTCCCGTTCCTGATCGTGGCCAATGCCCTGGCCGGCCGGTCGGCGGCCAGCGGGCTGGCGCGGCACCTGGGCCTGAACCAGCAGGCCGCTGCTGACGTCGGCGCCCTGTTCACCTCCTCGGCTGCCACCTCCAGCGCCGTCACCGGGACCGCCTGGGTGTTTTTCATCCTGGGCGGTATCGCTGCTGCGGCGGCGATTCAGGAGCTGTACGAGCGGGCCTTCGAGTTGGACCGCCGGGGGGCCAGGGACATGCTCCGCGGGCTGATCTGGTTGGCCGCGCTGGTGGGCTGCTCAGTCCTGGCAGGCTGGGCCGGCCCCGGGCTGCGCGGCGCGGGCGGCCCGGTACTGCTCGCGGTCATCGGCCTGGTGGTGTTCACCGGCTTTTGGTGGTTCACGATCTGGTTCCTGCTGGCAGGACGGATCTCTTGGCGGGACCTGTTCCCGGCCGCAGTCGCCACGGCCGTCTTCTGGCTGGGCATGGAGGCAGTCTTCTCGGTCTTCTTCTCCAGTACGGTGATTTCGGATGACAAGAAGTACGGGCCGATCGGTGTTGTCTTTGCCCTGATGTCCTGGCTGATCGCGATCGGGGTGGTGATCATCCTGGGCGCGGTGGTCGGCATCGTATGGCAGGAGCGGAACCTGTCCTTCAGGGCTGCCCTCAAGAAAATGCGGCGGGACCGGAGCGCGCCGCGAACCACGAGATCCTGACCAGCCGCCGAGCGATCCGGGCACGCTTTGCACACCGATGATCAGCGGCCGGAACCGACTAACCCGGGGGCTGGCCGCCTTGCTGGCCACTCAGCGGGGTTACCAGACTTACGTCCTGGATCGGGTCACCGGGGAGGCCGCAAACCCAAGATGGCATTTCCGTGCCACGGGAATGACTCATCGGCCATCACCAGGCTACGCGGCACGCTGGCCGTGGAGTCGGCATCGCTGGACGCATCCGGGCTGCTGGCGGAGTAGCCGAGCACCTCCGGCCCGAATCTGACGGTTCCATGCAGGGCCCGCGCATAGGGGTCAAGCAGCAGCTTGGCAGGATTGCAGGCCACACTGTTTTCATAAGGGCCTGGAAGCAATACGTGATCATCCCAGTGGGTAAATAACTCCGATTGCGCCCTAATGACTCATCTGCCTTTATGAACGGGAGGTGAATACAAAAAAGATAGTCATCTGCGTCGGCCTCGCCCTCGCCATCGCGGAGGTTCTGACGCGCTCGGCCTGCATTGGGATCGCCGATGCCGGTGGCGGGCAGGTCACAGATGACGCGGGCGTTATCGGCATCCGCGCACCCGATAAACATGGCCTGGTCCTGCGTACGGCGCAGTTTCATGGCTGGCACGGGGCTGCGGTCATTTCTTACCCGCGCTGGGTGATGCCTCTGATTCGCCCCTACGCGGATACTGAGCCTGCGCTGGGCGCAGGACCCATTAGCCGGCCGCTACCGGCGACCTCACTGTCGCAAAAGGAGACACCATGCCGCTCGCCTCAAGCTCCTACTCCTATCCGCTTCTGGACGCGTTCTGGACGATCTTCATCATCTTCCTGTGGGTGATCTGGATCTGGATCCTGGTCTGGGTATTCATCGACATCTTCCGCAGCCAGGACCTGTCCGGCTGGGCCAAAGCCCTTTGGTTCCTGTTCGTGCTGTTCATCCCACTCATCGGCGTCGTGGTGTACCTGATCGCCCGCGGCGGCTCGATGAACGAGCGGGCCGCGCAGCAGGCCCAACAGCAGGACCAGGAGTTCCGCAGCTACGTCCAGCAGGCCGCGGCGGACTCACCGGCCAACACCGCGGACCAGCTGGCCAAGTTGGCCGACCTCCGCGACCGGGGCGTTATCTCCGCTCAGGAGTTCGAGCACGAGAAGGCCAAGGTCCTGGCGGCCTGACCCGGCTGGCGCACTTGTGCCTGCGTGGGCGCCGCCCGGCCGCGGTGCGCAGGTGGCGCAGCACCGCTGGCCGGAGGGCGCTTTCCGTGACGGGGACTCCTCGGGAGTCCCACATTTCTCAGAGGAAGGCTGAGGCGGCGCGCAGCAGCCGTGGGCGGGGTGAGATCAGATCAGGTTAAGCTGCCGGGCCCGGCGGACCGCCTCGCCGCGGTGAGAGGCCGCCAGCTTGCGGTAGCTGCTCTTGAGGTGTGCCTTGACCGTGTTAATGGAGATGCACATCTCGCTGGCGATCTCAGCGGTATTCAGCATGCCTGACACGTGCCGCAGTACCTCCAGTTCGCGTTCGGTGGGCGGCTCGACCACCAGAACCGTGGCTTCCGGGGGCAAGCCTGACCCGCCCTGGGGCTGATCATGGCGCGGGGCCGATGGGAACAGACGCCGGTGGATGCTGGCCAGTTCAGGATCACGCCGCAGTACCGGCCCAATCCAGCCCTGCTCCAACACGAACGGCAGCCTCAGCTGCTCACGTTCGGCCAGCCGCAGCGCGTGCACGAGCGACCGGCAGCCTCGCGCACGGTCGCCGCTGTAGTAGCTAAGTCGGGCGTCAGCCAGGCACGCTTGCACGCGCACCCGTTCAGGCTCCCCGCTCCGGGCCGCTAGTGCGGATGCGAGCGCCAGCCTTGCGTTCTTGCCGTCCCCGGCGGCCAGCCATGCGTGCACGAGCGTGGCCGCCGCCTCTGGCGAGCTATC
>NZ_JBARCR010000510.1:0-1522 GCF_049794275.1 Trebonia sp. | reverse complement strand
CCGCTGCTGAACCGGTTGTTCCGCGAGCTCGGCGTCATGACGCAGGCCTCCGAGATGAGCATGTCGGTCAGCTGCTCCGGCTGCGGAGTTCAGTACGCGGGCAAGCGCGGGCTGGCCGGGCTCGGCGCCGGCCTGCGGCGTGGCGGGCCCCGGTATCTGCGGATGCTGGCGGAGGTCCCGAGGTTCCACCGGGCCGCCAGGCGGGTGCTGGCATCCGGGGAGTCCGGTGAGCTTTCACTCGCCGATTTCCTGCGAGCCCGCGGCTTCTCCGCGTACTTCACGACCCACTTCGCGGCACCCCTGGTCGGGGCCGTCTGGTCGTGCCCGCCGGACGTGGCACTGCGCTACCCGGCCGGCTATCTGTTCGCCTTCCTCGCCAACCACGGGATGCTGTCGGTTTCCGGCTCGCCGCCGTGGCGTACGGTCAGCGGCGGTTCGCGGTGCTACGTCGAGGGCATCGCGGTCGGCCTGGCGAAGATCTGCCTGTCGTCTCCTGTCGTTTCCGTCCGCCGTTACCCCGACGGGGTACAGGTGCGCGACGCGTCCGGGGAAGCGCGCGACTTCGACGCCGCGGTGATCGCCACTCACCCGGATCAGGCGCTGCGGATGCTCGACACCGCCACGCGAGAGGAACAGTCAGTCCTTGGCGCGTTCCGCTATACGCCCAACCAGGCAGTGCTGCACACTGACAGTCGCCTTCTCCCGGCGCGCGCCAGCGTCCGCGCGTCCTGGAACTACTCGCAGGGCTGTGGCGGGGGGCCAGCCGCGGCGCCACCGCGGATCAGCTACTACCTGAACCGGCTCCAGCGCCTGCCGACGGCGCGAGATTACATTGTCACGCTCGGCGATTCCGCCGAGATTGACCCGGCGCGGCGCATCGCCACCATGCGGTATGCCCATCCCGTTTACACGCGGGAGTCGGTGGCCGCGCAGTCGCGGCTCCCGCGCTTGAACAACGCGGTCACGGCCTTCGCCGGCGCCTACCACGGCTGGGGGTTCCACGAGGACGGCTGCCGGTCAGGGGTCGCCGCCGCGCGCGCACTTGGCGGCGTCTGGTGACCGCCGCGCTGTATGAGTGCCGCGTCTTCCACGCCAGGCGGGCGCCACTGCGCAACGTGTTCAGCTACCGCACCTACCAGTGGCTTGTCGACCTCGATGAGCTGCCCTCGCTGCGCGGCTGGCTGCGGCTGCTCGCCGGATTCAACGCCCGCGATCACCTCGATGGCCCGGGTCGTACCATCCGGGGCAACGTCGACGAGTTCCTGCGGACGCACGGCATCGACCTAGGCGGCGGCCGGGTGCTGATGCTGGCCCACGCACGGGTTCTCGGCTACGTGTTCAACCCGCTGACCGTGTTCTGGTGCCATCGCGCGGACGGGACGCTGGCGTGCGTGATCGCCGAGGTGCACAACACCTACGGACAGCGCCACGCCTACCTGGTGCACACCGACGCCCGAGGCCGCGCCCGGATGGAGAAGGCGCTGTACGTCTCGCCGTACCACCCCGTCGACGGCTGGTACCA
>NZ_JBARCR010000509.1:0-2726 GCF_049794275.1 Trebonia sp. | reverse complement strand
CCACCAGTCCCTCCCTCATTCGCCCAGTTCGCTGGCTACTGTTTCCCCGGCCGCCGCCTCGCCGGTCAGCGCGTCCCCGGACATCGCCAGCGTACCGACGGCCGCCTCCTCGACAGCCGCGCCGCGGAGCCGTCGCTGCGACGGGATCAGCAACCCGGCCAGCGCGGCGATCACCAGGACGCCTGCCATGATCGCGAACCCGGTCGTGTAACCGGACTCGACGGGCAGCCCGGACGGCTCCAGCTTCGCGGTGACGATGCTGGCCATCACGGCGGCGCCGATGCTGCCGCCGATCGTGCGGATGTTCGCGTTCATGCCGGTAGCCACGCTGGTCTGCTCGGCCGGGACCGCGGACACGACATTCGCCGACATCGCCGAGAAGGCCAGCCCGAAGCCGATGCCCAGCACGCCGGTGGCGACGTAGATCTCCCATTCCTGGGAGTGCGCGAAGGCGAACATCGACATCGCCACGCACCCGATGACGCAGCCAGCGACAACCAGGACGTTGCCGCCGAAGCGCCGGGTGAGGGTCCCGACGAACAGGCCGACCGCGAACATGGTGACCCCCGCGGGCAACAGCATCAGACCCGAACGGATGATGCTGGCGCCGAACCCGTACCCGGCCGAGGACGGGGTCTGAACGAACTCGGGCAGGAACGCGAACATCGCGTACAGCCCGATGCCGATGAGCAGCGCGACCAGGTTGTTCGTCCACACCCCAGGGCGCCGCATCATCTTCATGTCGATCAACGGGGTAGCCGCCCGCAGCTCGGACCAGACCCAGGCGGCGGCGAGGAGCACCGCCCCGGCCAGCAGCCCGATGACCGCCGGCGACCCCCAGCCCCAGTCCGATGCCTCGCTCAGCGGCACCAGCAGCGCCACCAGCCAGCCGGACAGCAGCACCGCGGGCAGCCAGCTGATCGTGCCCGGACTGCGGATCGGGGACTGCGGGACGAACAGCACCGCGCCGACCGCCGCGATCACCGTCGCGATGCCCGGCAGCCAGAACAGCCAATGCCAGTTGAGCGCGTTCACGATCGGGCCGGCCAACACGATACCCAGACTGCCGCCGACCGCGGTCAGCGCCGCGAGGATGCCGACAGCCCCGGCCACCTTGCCCGCGGGAAATTCGTCGCGGATGATCCCGAATCCCAGTGGCAACGTCCCGCCCCCCAGCCCCTGGATCACCCGGGCCACGATCAGCACCGCGAGGTTGGGGGCCATGGCCGCTAGCACCGATCCGACCGCGAGGGCGACCAGCGCGGCCACGAACACCCACTTCTTGCCGTGGATGTCACCGACCCGCCCCAGGATCGGTGTCATGACCGAGGCCGACAGCAGATAGGCCGTCAGTACCCACGTCACGGCGCTCTGCGAGGTATGCAATTCCACTTGTATCGTGCTCAGCACCGGGATCACCAGCGACTGCAGGAGAGCGAACGCCCCGATGCCGACCGCGAGTATCCCGAACGTCACCTGATAGTGCGGCCGCGGCGCACTGTCCATATCAGGCCCCTCCTGAAAGCGGAATCATCATTCCGTTACAGGATATCGTAGCGGAATGGACATTCCGCTACCGGGCCGGCGGACCTCGCGCGGTGTGGCGTCGGAACGCGCGCAGCGCCACGACGCCAAGGCCCAGCAGCAAGCAAAACTTCGTGGTTAGAGCGAGATTGATCATGTACGTAAGGTGCGTATCGGGTCTCGGCCACAGATGATCATGCTCTGACCAGCCGAAGCCCGCCATGCAACGACACGCTAAGTCCGTTTGTATCGAACTGGCAGGCTGGCAGCTCGTCTCGGAGCCGCCCGCATAGTGACGAAATGAGCGGGCCGCGAGAAACTCCGAAACGCGCCGATCGTCGAGTATCTACGACTGGCATTAACGGTTCTGTAGCGCGATCCCTGAACGCAGATATGCCAGTTCGGACGGGGCCCATGCCTTTAACCACTCTGGCGGCTTAGCCAGCCACCCGCGGAAGGTGATCATCACGGACGCGAAGGCGGCGGGGTGTTGGTGTTAGCCAAACCTGGCGCGGACTTGGACGGCGTCGAGGTGGTGTAGGTCTCCTCTAGGATGTCCAGGGCCTGTTGCCAGGTGTCCTTGGGGGTCGGGTAGGTCGGCCGCGGCGGCAGGAGTATCCCGAGGAGGGCCGGGGCCTCGCCGGTGCGGTCGCCGAGCTGGCGGCGCAGTCGCAGGAATACCGCCAGGTAGCAGCGGGCCTACCGGTAGTCGGTCAGCCGAATGCAGGCGGTGGCAATGGCCCGGTGAGTGGGCCATTGATCTAGTGGTTGACTTCGATACTGATCGATTCACCCGGCGATACTCACAAGTAGCCATTCTGTTTCACTTCGCCGTGTTACAGTGCCGTTCCAGTTGCAATTTCGGTGGCTCAGTCAAACCGGGGGGCTCGGCGGCCGCTGGGATGTTTGACAGGCATCAGGCCGAACCTGAAGTCGCCTGTCTTCCGGCGGACGAGCAGGCGCCTCCCTCGCGCAATTGTGTGAGGCGCAATGAGGAATTTCTGGCGTCCGGTCCGCTCGCGGCCCATCCGGCTGTTCCTGATCATCATGCTCGCCGTTCCCTTGGTGTCTCTGGTTGCACTCTGGGCTTTCGCCGCGAGCATCACGGTCCGCGGCGCAATCAGCGACCACACTTATAACACCAGTGTTACTTCCCTCACCACCACTATCGAGCCGCTGACGATCGAGCTGCCAGCGGAACG
>NZ_JBARCR010000508.1:0-1549 GCF_049794275.1 Trebonia sp. | reverse complement strand
GTCGCGCCCCGCACGCCCGGCGCCGTCGCGCATCCTGCCACCAGTAGCGCTCGCGTTTCCCCGCGGCGCCGGCGACTCGTTCACCATCGGCAGATCTGCCGAGTGCGACCTGGCGATCGCCGACATGACGGTGTCCCGCGTGCACGCCACGCTCGAGCGCACGGCGGACGGGTGGCTGCTCACCGACCTGTCCTCGACCAACGGCACCCGGGTGAACGGCTGGCGGGCGCGCGGCCGGGTGCCGGTCACGGCCGGGGACGTAGTGAGCTTCGGGAACGCACAGTATTCGCTGCGCGCTGGGGACCGCGAATAGCCCGGTAAAGTCAGGAAGCGTGACAACAGTTCTGCTTGTCCGCCATGGCCTGACGGCCAGCACGGGGCACGTGCTGACAGGCTGGACACAAGGCGTCGGCCTCGACGAACGGGGCAGGGAGCAGGCCAAGGCGCTCGCCGCCCGGCTGGCGCCGGTTCCGCTCGCGGCGATCGTCACCAGCCCGCTCGAGCGCTGCCAGGAGACCGCGGAGGCCATCGCCGGCGCGCGTGACGGCGGCCCGGCCCCGGCCGCCGACGAGCGGGTGGGGGAGTGCCGGTACGGCGACTGGACGGGAAAGCCGCTGAAGGAACTCGAAAAGGACCCGCTCTGGCCGGTGGTGCAGGCGCACCCGAGCGCGGTCAGGTTCCCTGGCAGCGCCGGCGAGTCGATGCTCGACATGCAGCACCGCGCGGTCTCGGCGGTGCGGGACTGGAACGCCAGGCTGGGCAAGGACGCGACCTACCTGGTCTGCTCGCACGGCGACGTCATCAAGGCGATCGTGGCGGATAGCCTGGGTTTGCACCTGGACCAGTGCCAGCGGATCGTGGCCGATCCCTGCTCCCTGACCGTGATCCGCTACACGCCGCTGCGCCCCTTCCTGATCCGGCTGAACGACGTGGGAGGCGCCGTGGATGACCTGCTGCCGCGCCCCGTCGCCCCCGATGGTGCGGGCCACGAGAGCGATGCCGTGATCGGCGGCGGCGCGGGCAGCGGTCCGGACGGCAGCCAAGGCGCCGCCCTCGTTGGCGGCGGGCCTGGCGGCGCGGGAGGATAGGACTATGCCGGTCTATTACTATGACCCGCCGGACAGGTTCGTGGCCGGCTCGGTAGGGCAGCCGGGAGACCGCACGTTCTACCTGCAGGCGACTTCCAGTGGCCGCGTGACCAGCGTTGTCCTGGAGAAGTTCCAGGTAAGCCTGCTGGCCGAACGCATCGACGAGCTGCTCGACGAGGTGCTGCGCCGCACCGGCGGAGACCCCGTCATCCCGGCCGCGGCGCCGGCCGCGCTCCGTGACGACGCCCCGCTCGACCTGCCGCTCACCGAGGAGTTCCGGGTCGGCGCGATCGCGCTCGCCTGGGACAGCGACGGCGACCGGGTCGTGATCGAGGCGCAGGAGGAAAGCGAGGAGCCGGTCGAGCCGCTTGCGGAGGACGTGCCGCCCGACGGCCCCGGCGTGCTGCGGGTGCGGCTCACGCCTGGCGCGGCGCGGGCGTTCGCGCAGCGCGCGCTGCAGC
>NZ_JBARCR010000507.1:0-8440 GCF_049794275.1 Trebonia sp. | reverse complement strand
CGGCAGGACTGCCACGCGGTGCGCGCCGACCTGGAGGCGCTGTTCGCCCGCGAGTACGGCATCACGCACCTCACCCTGCAGGGCGACCACGCTGCTGACACGGGACCCGCGGCCAACGGCGACGCGGGCGCCGGGGTCGACGCCGAACATGCCGGGCAGGGCGCGGCCGCGCACCCACCCGGCGAAGAGCACTGCGAGGACGCGCACGGTCCGCGGTACCTGCCAGGGAACGCCACGGGCGGCTTTGTCAGCAAAAGTCGGGCTACGGGTGAATCCCGCGAGTAGCATTGCGCCTCACCTGCCGGAAGGCTGAAGGCTAGCTACAGAGAAGCTGGCGGCCGGCTGGGCACCACTCTCTGGAGTACTCCGTGGCTACAGTCCGCCGCTCGGCGCCTGGCGTCCTGCTCGCCGGCGCCCTGGCCGTCACCACCGTGGCCTGCGGCCCGTCGCATACGCCACCGCCGCGGGCGGTGATGCTCGACGCGCAGGCGGTCGTCGACCCGCTGGCGGCCGACACCTCGGTGTGGATCTTGCACCACGCCTCGATGGACACCGAGGCCGCATTTGCCGTGCACCTCACCGGGACGGGGGATGATTCCGGCCAGACGGTGACGTTCGACCTGTCGGTCGCGGGCAGCGACGGCTGCACCGGCACCGTGGCGGAGACGAAGGAGGGGTCGGTTCAGCTGATATTCGACGGTTCGACCGTCTGGATCAAGCCGGACGACGAGTTCTGGCGCGAGGCAACCGGCGTCACCGACCCCGCGCAGCTGGCGGCGGTGGAGGGCAAGTACATAACGGCCACGGCGAGCGACTCCAGTCTCGGAAAAATCACCTCGCTGTGCCAGCTGAACACCGTGCTGAAGGGCTTCGCCTCGATCCCGGCTGCTGACGCCCAGGACGAGATCAAGGGACCGGTGACGCGCATCAACGGTCAGCGTGTACTGAAGGTCTCCGACACGAAAGACTCCGCGTACGTGTACGTCACCGACACCGCGCAGCCGAAACTGCTGCAGCTCATAGACCCTGATGCGGACGGTCTCACCGGCCTCACATACACCTTCGGCTATCCGGGGACGCCCGTCGCCATCACTCCCCCGCCCGCCAGCGAGATCATCACCGGGGGCTACTAAGCCGGGAGCCGGTAATCAGCCGCCGATCGCGGACATCGGGCGGTCGGGCTGCAGGAACGACGGGTCGTTGATCCCGTGCCCCGGCAGCTTGACCGCCACCGCGGCCTGCCACCGCTCGGCGATCTCCTCGTCGGAGGCGCCGCCCCGCAGCAGCGACCGCAGGTCGCTTTCTGAGCGCGCGAACAGGCAGTTGCGGACCTGGCCGTCGGCGGTCAGCCGGACCCGGTCGCAGGACCCGCAGAACGGCCGCGTCACCGACGCGATCACGCCCACCCGGGCCGGGCCGCCGTTGACGAGGAAGGTTTCGGCGGGGGCGGCGCCACGGGCCCGTTCCGAATCCTCTGACAGGGCGAACGCGGCGGACAGCGACTCGAAAACCTCGGCCGCGGTGACCATCTCCGCCCTCTTCCAGCCGTGCTGCGCGTCCAGCGGCATCTGCTCGATGAAGCGCAGCTCGTACCCGTGCTCCAGGCAGTAGGCCAGCAGCGGCACCGCCTCGTCGTCGTTGATGCCGCGCATCAGCACCGCGTTGACCTTGACCGGCGTGAGGCCGGCGGCGGCCGCGGCCGACAGCGCGTCGAGCACGTCGGGCAGCCGGTCGCGCCGCGCCAGCTTGCGGAACACCTCCGGCCGCAGCGTGTCCAGCGACACGTTGATCCGGTCGAGGCCGGCCTCGCGCAGCGCGACGGCCCGCCTGGCGAGCCCGATCCCGTTGGTGGTCAGCGAGATATCCGGCCGCGGCGTCAGGGCGGCTGTCCTGGCGATGATCGACTCGAGCTCGCGCCGCAGCAGCGGCTCGCCGCCGGTGAACCGCACCTCGCGGATGCCGAGGCTGGTGACGCCGATCCTGATCAGCCGGACGATCTCTTCGCCGGTCAGCACCTGCGGCGCGGGCAGCCAGTCCAGGCCCTCGGGCGGCATGCAATAGGCGCAGCGCAGGTTGCAGCGATCGGTCAGCGAGACCCGGAGATCCGTCGCGACCCGTCCGAAGGAGTCAGCCAGCATGCCCTCAGCCTATTCGCCTATATCAAAGTGACGAAAAGAACACCCAGAGCCGGACGTTAGTAGTAGTAGGGGAACCCCGTCCAGTCCGGGGCGCGCTTCTCAAGAAACGCGTCCCGCCCCTCGACGGCCTCGTCGGTCATGTAGGCGAGCCTGGTGGCTTCCGCCGCGAACACCTGCTGCCCGACCAGCCCATCGTCAATCAGGTTGAAGGCGTATTTCAGCATCCGCTGCGACGTCGGGCTCTTCGCGTTGATCTTGGCCGCCCAGTCCAGCGCGGTGCGCTCCAGGTCCGCGTGCGGGACCACGGCGTTGACCATGCCCATCCGGCACGCCGCCTCGGCGTCGTAGGTGTCGCCGAGAAAAAAGATCTCCCGCGCGAACTTCTGGCCGACCTGGCGGGCCAGGTAGGCCGACCCGAAGCCGCCGTCGAAGCTGCCCACGTCGGCGTCGGTCTGCTTGAAGCGGGCGTGCTCGCGGCTGGCCAGGGTGAGGTCGCAGACGACGTGCAGGCTGTGCCCGCCGCCCGCCGCCCAGCCGGGCACCACGCAGATGACGACCTTCGGCATGAACCGGATCAGCCGGTGGACCTCCATGATGTGCAGCCGCCCGCTGCGCGCCGGGTCGATGGCCTCGGCCGTCTCACCGTCGGCGTACCGGTACCCGTCGCGGCCCCGGATCCGCTGATCGCCTCCCGAGCAGAACGCCCAGCCGCCGTCCTTCGGCGACGGCCCGTTGCCGGTCAGCAGCACGCATCCCACGTCGCCGCTCATCCGCGCGTGATCGAGGGCGGTGTACAGCTCGTCCACGGTATGCGGGCGGAAGGCGTTGCGGACCTCGGGCCGGTTGAACGCGACGCGGACGGCGCCAGAGTCGACGGCACGGTGATAGGTGATGTCGGTGAAGTCGAAGCCGTCGACGGCGCGCCACCGGTCGGGGTCGAAGATCTCGGAAACCATGAGCCGATTCTGGCCGGCGGCCTCGCCAGTCAGCGCACTGGCTCGTTCGGCAGGCGAACGGCGAGGTTGCCGCGCGTGACCGGCTAGGCGATGTCCTGCTTGCGAACCAGCCCGACAAGCCGGCCGTCCGAGGTCGTGACAGGCGAGCTATCGAGGCGACGGTCGGCCATGACACGGCGCATCTTCGTCACGCTCACGGACGGCCGGTACGTGGACGGACCCGGGCGCATGGCCTGCTCGACCAGCAAGTCTGGGTCGACGTTCAGCTCTTTGGCCCTGAGCAGCCCGAGCACCACCAATTCGGGGCTCACGACCACACACGCGTCCCACCCGGCCGCGGCGACCCGGTCGCGGACGTCGCCAAGCCGCTCATCCAGGGAACACGTCGGTACGTCCCGCCGGGCCACGTCGGCCAGGCGGGGGTGTTGCGCGTTGACCCCTTCGGTAGGCAGGCCCGCTCCCAACCAGTCCCGGATGCCCGCCTGGTAGTCATAGACTTCGCTGAACCCCAGCGTCTGGAGCCGGCACGCGGCTCGTGGGCTCAGGTCTCAAGCAGAGTCCGCGCAGTACACGACGATCGGCCGGGCACGATCGAGAGGGCGGCAGGCCGCGGCCTCGATCTTGCGCAGCGGCAGGTTGATCGCTCCCGGCAGGTGGTCCTCGCCGTACTCTTCAGCGGGCAGGACGTCGACGATCTGAGCGCCCTGCTCGATTAGACGGCGAACCGTCTCCCGGTCGATCACCTGTGCCACCGCTGCCCCTAGCTGCGTCCGCGTGTCATTTCCGTTTAGCTTACGGGCCGGGAAGCTCTCGCGCCCGTGCAGGTGGCGGAGGCGGACGGGAATCGAACCCGCCAGCGACGCGGCACGCCGCTCACTGGTTTTGAAGACCAGGGGGGCCACCAGGCACCCAGACGCCTCCGTCGACGACTTTACTTAACCTGGCCGCGACGCGTTACTGGCCGGCGTCACAGGGGAACGCTGCCTGCCGTGCTGGCTGACAACAACCCCTGGTGGGCGGACGCGGTGGTGTACCAGGTCTACCCGCGCAGCTTCGCCGACAGCAACGGCGACGGCATCGGTGACCTGGACGGGCTGACCTCCCGGCTGCCCTATCTGTCAGAACTCGGCGTCGACGCGCTCTGGCTCACGCCCTTCTACCCCTCGCCGCTGGCCGACGGCGGCTACGACGTCAGCGACTACCGCGACGTCGACCCGCGGCTCGGCACGCTCGCCGGCTTCGACGCGCTCGTCGCGCGGGCCAGGGAGCACGGCATGCGGGTCATCGTCGACCTGGTGCCCAACCACTGTTCCTCCGCGCATCCGCTGTTCCAGGCGGCGCTCGCGGCCGGGCCGGGCAGCCAGGAGCGGGAGATGTTCATCTTCCGGCCGGGCCGCGGGCCCGGCGGGGACCTGCCGCCGAACAACTGGCCGTCCAACTTCGGCGGCTCCGCCTGGACCCGGGTGCCTGACGGGCAGTGGTACCTGCACCTGTTCGACGCCGGGCAGCCGGACTGGAACTGGCGCGACCCGCGGGTGCCGCGGATGTTCGAGGACATCATCAGGTTCTGGCTGGACCGCGGTGTCGCGGGACTGCGGGTGGACGTGGCACACGGCATTTTCAAGGACCCGGAGCTGGCCGACGCCGCGGACACGGTGCGCTCGGTCCGGCCGTCCGGCTACTACCACCGCCCGGAAACCCTCGAGCTGTACCGGTCGTGGCGCGCCATCCTGGACAGCTACCCGGCGGATGTCTGGCCAGGGCCGCGCACCGCGATCGGCGAGGTCTGGTACGACACCTACGCCACGCTCCAGCCCTATCTGGCACCCGACGTCCTGCCGCAGGTGTTCAACTTCGAGCTGGTCACCGCGCAGTGGGACGCGCTGGCGATCCGCAAGGGGATCGACGCGACGCTGGCGCTGACCACCGGCTCACGCGCCCCGTGGGTCATCGGCAACCACGACGTCGTCCGCCCGGTGACCCGGTGGGGCGTCGCGCCGGCGCGGGCCGCCGCGCTGCTGCTGCTGGCGCTGCCCGGCTCGGCGTATGTCTACCAGGGCGAGGAGCTCGGGCTGCCGGAGGTGCTCGACATCCCGGACGCCGCGCGGCAGGATCCCGCTTTCCGTCGCACCGGCGGGAAGGTTCGCGGCCGGGACGGGTGCCGGGTGCCGTTGCCGTGGGAGAGGGGCGGGGCTTCGTTCGGATTTTCCGGAACGGACCCGGCTTCCTCACCGGCGCCCCCATGGCTCCCGCAGCCGGCCTACTGGGGCGCGTACAGCGTCGCCGCGGAACGCGGCGACCCGTTGTCGTTCCTCCGCCTGTACCAGGCGGCGCTGCGGCTGCGCGGGGAGAACCCGGCGCTCGGCGTCGGCGAGTTGTCTGGCGGTGGTGCCGGCGGTGCTGCCGGCGGTGGTGCCGCCCCTGCCGGGGAAGGCGCGATCCGCTGGCTGGACGCGCCGGATGACGCGCTGGTGTTCGCCCGCGACCCCGGCTTCGTGTTCGCCGCCAACCTGGGCAGCCGGCCGCTCCCGCTGCCGCCGCACCGCGAGGTGCTGCTCGCCAGTGGCGCGCTGGCCCCCGACGGCGCGCTGCCCCGTGACACGGCCGTCTGGCTGGCCACCTGAGGCGGTAGTCTGCGGTCACGTCAACGGCGCTTAGGGGACGAGTGTGGCGCGCATACGGGTACCGCGGAAGGGCGTGACGCAGGCGGAGCTCGCCGCCGTGCTCACCCGTCGCCTCGGCGGCGGGTATGAGGTCGAGCCTGACGGCGACGGGAGGGTCGTCGTGCGGCGGTCGCCGCTGGCTACCGCGGTCGTCCGGATCAGGGACGTGCCAGGCGCGACCGTGTTCCGGGTGCACGGCGGCGGCCTGCCGCTGTACCGGATCGGCACGACCCGCAGGGTGACGGACGCGCTGCGCCGCTCACCCGAATTTCGCAGCGTATGACTGTATTACGGGCGGAATGCCGCCCTGGCGCGAAAACCGTCAGGGTTACGCCTTAACATTGCTACGTCTTCGCGGACCCTTCTGCCGGGATTCGCACACTGCCTCTGAACACGCTGAAAGTCCTCGTTAAAGCCGTCCGGAGCCACCTCCATGCCTGCTAGTCTCCGCCCGTGAAGGGGAACCTCTCCGCGTCGGGTGACGTGGTAAGCGAGCCACGACCGTCCCGCGGCCAGCCAGGCTCCCAGCAGGTCGGCGGCGTGCGCGCGCGGCTCGCCAGGTCCCCGTTCGGCGCGGCGCGGCTGCGCGACTACTGGCTCACCGCACCGGGCATCGTGATGCTGATCGCGACGGTCCTCGCCGTCGGGATCCGGCTGTTCACGCTGACCAGGGCCGGCTACCTGAGGGGCATCACCGAGTACGACGACGGCGTGTACATCGGCGGCGCGCTGCGGCTCATCGAGGGCCAGTTGCCGTACAAGGACTTCGCCTTCATCCAGCCGCCGGGCATCCTGCTGCTGATGACCCCGGTGGCGCTGATCGCCAAGATCACCACCACGGTGAAGGGGCTCGCCCTGGCCCGGGTGCTCACCGTGCTGGCCAGCGCCGCGTGCGTCCCGCTGGTCGGCAACCTGGTCCGCTACCGCGGCGCCGTGGTCACGCTGGTGACCTGCGGAGCGCTCGCCGTCTACCCCGGCGACATCACCACGGCGCACACGCTGATGCTCGAACCGTGGATGAACTTGTTCTGCCTGCTGGGGGTCAACGCGGCGTTCCGCCGCGGCCACCTGGCCCGGCCCGGCCGGCTGATGTGGGCCGGCCTGGCCCTTGGCTTCGCCGGCGTCATCAAGTTCTGGGCGATCGCGCCGGCCGCGGTCCTGCTCGTGCTCTGCCTGACAGACCGGAGGGAACGGGGCCGCCGCACCGGCGCGTACATGGGCGCCCTGGCGGCCGGATTCGTCCTGCCTATGCTGCCGTTCCTGACGTCCGCGCCGATGACGTTCATCCGCAGCACGGTCGGCGACCAGGCGGTGCGTACCGGCAGCTCGGTCTCCACCGGGATCCGGCTGGCCAACCTGACCGGCCTGATCGACATCCTGAACAACCAGGGGCAGGTCACGCTCAACGCCGGAGCGCATTCGATGTTCGCGGCCGGCGCGTCGGCAGGCCTCGGGAGCTCCTCAAGCCTGGGCTGGCTGCCGATCCTCGCGGCCGCCCTGCTGGCCGGAGTGATCGCCGCCGGGTACATCTGGCAGGGCAGGCGGCTCTCCCAGCTGGAGGTGCTGTCGCTGGCGACGGCGGTGCTCGCCTGCGCCGCGATCCTGATCTACTCGGCCTTCTTCTACCACTACCCGGACTTCCCTGCGCCGTGGCTGGCGCTGTCCCTGGGCGGCGCGGCCGGCGCGCTGGCCGGCTACCCGAAGGTGCGCGCGATCTTCGTCCGGGCATTCGCCGTGCTGATCGTGCTGATCGCCGCCTTGCAGATCAGGGAGACGTTCCCGCTGCAGCAGACGACCGGCGAGTCGAGGGCGTTCCTGATCCCGCCGGGATCGTGCCTCGTCACCGACCAAGCGTCGCTCGCGGTAGCCGCCGACCGGTTCGCCAGCCGGCCGCCGGGCTGCCCGGACATTGTCGACGCGCTCGCGGCGACGCTGGTGCTCAGCCACGGGGTGAGCGTCCAGGGCGGCGCGGAGGACATGCCGCAGGTGGTGGCCGCCTGGCAGTCCTGGCTCGGCAAGGCCGACTACGTGTGGCTGTCCCCGAACAACGCCCGCCGCATCCCGTGGACGCCGGCGCTCACCGCCTGGTTCGACGCCCACTTCACCAAGCTCGGCTGGTACAACGTCACCACCGGCCAGATCTACGCCCGCACCACGCCCTAGCGCCCGCCGACCGGCCGCGCCGACAGGCCGCACCTGCCGTCGACGCCGAGGTCGCCGAGTCCGCTGCCCCTAAGGCGGCGGCCCCGCTTCTTGCTGTTATCAGACTAAAAATCATCTTCGTATCAGTTTTGGTCCATCTGACGTCCGTTTTGTCCAGATTCAGGGGCGAGAAGTGATACGAAGATGAGCCCGGCAGGCTGGCCGACAACTTCCCATCGTTTCGGCTCATTTGCTGAGCCGCGGGACCGAGCCGGCTCATCTTCCCATCGGTTATGACCACTTTCGCGTTCGATTCGTCCGATTTATCCCCACGTGACTGATAGAGAGTTGCGGGGGCCGGGCTAGCGGGGGCGGAGGCGGCGGAGGTCGCCGGGGAGGCGCTCGGTGACCCGGGCGCGGTCGAGGTACTCCAGCAGCGGGATCGCTACCCGGCGGGAGGTGGCGAGCGCCTGCCGGGCCTGGGACGTGGTGAACGGCTGCGGCAGCTCGGCCAGGACGCGGGCCGCCTCCTTGTCCGCGC
>NZ_JBARCR010000506.1:0-2052 GCF_049794275.1 Trebonia sp. | reverse complement strand
CGGTACGGGCGCAACGCGCTGGTCCAGGGGGCGGCGGCGGAACTGTTCAAGATGTGGGCGGTCACGGTGCGCGCACGGGGTCCCGCGCTTGGCGCGCGGATCGTGTTGTGCCTGCACGATGAGCTGCTGGTGCACGTCGCCGAAGAGCACGCGGACGCGGCGGCGGCGCTGGTGGGCGACTGTCTCGCGGAGACCGCGCGCCGCTGGGCGCCGCGCGGTGATGTGCGGCTCATCGCGGAGACCAGCGTCGTTCGCTGCTGGGCCGACGCGAAGTAGCAGGCGGTCCTGGGCACGGGCACGGCGGACGGGCTGGTAGCGTGGCGGGCAGCAAACCCGGGCGTAGAGGGGGCTGCACGTTGCCGCGGTACCGCAGAGTCGTGGTCAAGCTCAGCGGTGAGGCTCTTGCCGGTGCGGCCGGAACGGGGGCTGACCCCGCGAGCCTCGCCCGCGTCGCCGACGAGGTGCTGTCCGTGCACGAGCTCGGCGTCGAGGTGGCCGTCGTCGTCGGCGGCGGCAACTACTTCCGCGGCAGGATGGCCGACGGCTGGGGCATCAGCCGGGCCGAGGCGGACAACATCGGAATGCTCGGCACCGTGATGAACGCGCTCATGCTCCGCGGCGCGCTCACCGCGCGGACCGACGCGGACATACGAGTCATGACCGCGGTGCCGATACACAGCGTCGCCGAGCCGTTCATCAGGCTCCGCGCGGTGCACCACCTCGAGCGCGGCATGATCGTCGTGCTGGCCGGCGGCATCGGCCAGCCGTACGTCACCACCGACTACCCGGCGGTGCAGCGGGCGCTCGAGCTCGACGCCGACGCGCTCCTCGTGGCCAAGCACGGCGTCGACGGCGTGTACGACGCCGACCCCAAGCACCACCCGGACGCCAAGCGGTACACCTCCCTCACGTACGACGAGGCCCTTGCGGCCGGCGTGCGCATCATGGACACCAGCGCGTTCGTGCTGGCCAACGAGCAGTCGCTGACCATGCACGTGTTCGACGTCGGCGCGGTTGGCGTGATGCGCGGCATCTGCGAGGGCCTCGAGCTCGGCACCAAGATCAGCGTCAAGGGCTGACCCGCTGCCGGGCAGGCCGCACACTGGAGACATGAGCACGCTGCTGCAAGCGGGAGACGGGAACGTCGCCGCGGAGGCGCTCGGGGTAGCGGTCGCGGCCCGGGTACCCGTTCTGCTCTGGGGCGCCCCGGGCACCGGGAAGACATCGGCCATCCGAGCGATGGCGGAGGCCATGGGCCTGCCGTGCGAAACGGTCATCGCGTCGATCAGGGAGCCGTCCGACTTCGCCGGCCTGCCGGTGGTCACCGGGGACGTGGTCCGCTTCGCGCCGCCGCTGTGGGCCACCAGGCTCGCCGAGGCCGGCACCGGTGTGCTGTTCCTCGACGAGCTGTCCACCGCGCCGCCCGCGGTGCAGGCCGCGCTGCTGCGGGTGGTGCTGGAACGGACCGTCGGCGACCTGACGCTACCCGACGACGTGGCCGTCGTCGCCGCCGCGAACCCGCCCGAGCAGGCCGCGGACGGCTGGGATTTGTCCGCGCCGCTGGCCAACAGGCTGTGTCACCTGAGCTGGGAGACGTCGCCGCGCAGCATCGCCGAGGGGCTGGCCAGCGGCTGGGCGCCGCCGCCTGTCCCGCTGCTGCCGGCAGGCTGGACCGCGGGCGAACCGCTCAGCAAGTCCCTGGTCGCCGCGTTCCTCCAGGTGCGGCCCGCGCTCGCGATCGCGCCGCCGGACAACGCCAGCGAGGCCGGGCGGGGCTGGCCGAGCCCGCGCACCTGGGAGATGGCGGCCCGGCTGATGACAGCCGCGGAGGCCGCGAAGGCCACCGACCAGGCCAGGTCGGCGCTCATCAGGGGAGCGGTCGGGGACGGCGCGGGCGTGGAGTTCCTCGCCTGGCTGGTGGAGATGGACCTGCCCGATCCTGAGGAAGTGCTGGCCAATCCCGCCGCGTTCCGGCTGCCTGAGCGCGGGGACCGGGCGTACGCGGCGCTCGCCGCCGTCGCCGCCGCGGTCGCCGCGGAGCCGACGCCGGAG
>NZ_JBARCR010000505.1:0-4331 GCF_049794275.1 Trebonia sp. | reverse complement strand
CCCCGAGCTCGGTCGCCAGCGAGAGCCGGGACGACAGCTTGTCGACGGCGATGATGTGCGTCGCCCCGGTCAGCCGCGCGGCCATGATCGCGGAAAGCCCGACCGCTCCCGAGCCGTAGACGACGATCGACGTGTCGGTCGCGGGCACCGATCCGGTGGCCGCGGTGCACGAGATCTGCGGCGGGCCCGCCGACTTCGCCATGGACTGCGCGGGGGCGGTGGCGGTCTTGCAGCAGGCGGCCTCCTCCGTCGGCATGCGCGGCACCGTCGCGCTGATCGGCGGCGCGCCGGCCGGGGCGTCGTTCTCGCTCGACCACATGTCCACGCTGTGGGGCAAGCGGGTCGTCGGCATCCTCGGCGGCGAAGGGCGGTCGGCGTCGCTGATCGGCGCGCTGATCGCGCTCAACAAGCAGGGCCGGTTCCCGTACGACAAGCTGATCACGTCGTTCCCGCTGGACCAGGTGAACGACGCCCTGGAGGCGTCGCGGGCCGGCGACGTGATCAAGCCGGTGCTGCGGATGCCGGAGTGACCTTACCGCCGCGTGGCTAGCCGCGGAGCAGGTAGGCCACGTCGGTCTCCCACTTACCCGGGTCCGGCTCCGCCGACGGGTCGGTGACGTATTCCTCGAACCGGGATCCCCAGGCGCTGCCTTCCGGCGTGTCCCGCACGTCGAATTCCAGGCTATGGTCGTGTGCCCACTGCTGGAGTGCGGCGTTGGCGTCGACCAGGCCGTCGTAGTGCCCGGTGTGCCGCAGCACAACGTAGCGGCCCGCGGGCAGGACACCGGGCCTGACGCGCCCGCTCTCTGTCATAGGCTCGGCGACGGGGACACCGAGTTCGATCTGGAGCAGTGCTTCCATGTCGATGACGAGGAAGCGGATGAACGGCGGGCCGGCCGGCGCGGTTCCTGTTTTTCCTAGCCATCCGAACAGTTCGGGGAAGGCCTCATCGATGGCGCCGGAGATGCCCCCCATGGGCACGGTCGCCTGGATCCCCGCGTAGTGCTGCGCGGCACGTTCCTCAATCCTCGGTTCCTGGCTCACGGCTGCCTGTCCTTTCGTGTCGGCACGTCCTCCTATGACGGCCGCGGCCAGGAAAACTCATCGTTAGGGTCGGGCAGGCGGTGAGCCGCGGCGTCCACCGTGGCGGTTCCTAGCGGCTGAGCAGCTCCGGGTTGACGTAGGCGTCGCTCATCGCGCGGGCGGTGGCGAAGCCTGGCTTGATCACCGTGTTGATCAGCAGCAGGCGCTCGTCGAACGGCGCGAACGCGCTCTTCATCGCGTTGATTGTCAACCATTCGATGTCCGACCAGCCGTAGCCGAACTCGCGTATCAGCATCTCGAACTCTGAGCTCAGCGTCACCTGGCTCATCAGCCGGTTGTCGGTGTTGACCGTGACCCTGAACTGCAGCTGGCGGAGCACCCGCAGCGGGTGCCGCTCGATCGACGGCGCGGCGCCGGTCTGCACGTTCGAGGTCGGGCACATCTCGAGCGGGATGCGCCGGTCCCTGATATAGCTGGCGAGGCGGCCGAGGCGGATCGCGCCGTCGGGGGTGATCTCGATGTCCTCGGCGAGCCGGACGCCGTGACCGAGCCGCTCGGTGCCGCAGTACTGCACGGCCTCCCAGATCGACGGCAGGCCGTACCCCTCCCCCGCGTGGATCGTGATGTGGAAGTTCTCCCTGTGGATGTACTGGAAGGCGTCCAGGTGCCGGCTCGGCGGCCAGCCGGCCTCGGCGCCGGCGATGTCGAAGCCGACCACGCCCTTGTCGCGGTACTTGACCGCGAGCTCCGCGATCTCGAGTGAGCGCGCCGCGGTCCGCATCGCGGTGAGCAGGGCATACACCCGGATCGGGCGGTTCTTGCTGCCGCGGGCGAAGCCGTCGAGGACCGCCTCGACCACCTGGTCGAGGGTGAGGCCGCGTTCGGTGTGCAGCTCGGGGGCGAAGCGGACCTCGGCGTACACGATGCCATCGGCGGCCAGGTCCTCGGCGCACTCCTCGGCGACCCGCCGCAGCGCGTCAGGAGTCTGCATGACGCCGACCGTGTGCCGGAACGCGTCCAGGTACAAGTTCAGGTGGCCGCGGTGCGCGCCGGCGGTCAGCACCGTCGTCAGCTCGTCAGGATCGTCGGTGGGCAGGCCGTCGTAGCCGGTCTCCCTGGCAAGCTCGATGACGGTTTCCGGGCGCAGGCCGCCGTCCAGGTGATCGTGCAGCAGCACCTTCGGCACGGCGCGGATCTGGTCAAGTGTCGGGCTCATCTGACTTACGCTCCCACCTCGTCTGCTACATCTGCGGCGCTGATCACGCTGACGACCAGCGGCGTCCGCGGCGGCGGCGCGCTGCCGATCGTGACCGTGCCCGCCGCCTCCAGCGCCTCGGCCGCCGGGGCGAAGCGGGACTCGTCGTCGGCGTGCAGCTCCAGTATGGGCTGTCCGCGGCGGACGTGGTCCCCTGGTTTCGCGAGGCAGCGGACGCCGGCCGTGTGGCTGACATCATCCTCCTTGCGCGCGCGGCCCGCGCCCAGCCGCCACGCCGCGATTCCGACCGCGAGCGCGTCCAGGCCTGTTACCCACCCGGTCTCCGGGGCCAGCAGGGCATGCCGCACGTGCCTGGCCGCCGGGAGCGGCGCGTCCGGGTCGCCGCCCTGCACCCTGATCATCCGCTGCCAGGTGTCGAACGCGCGGCCGCTGGCTATCGCCTCAGCCGGGCTCGCGGTGAGGCCGGCGAGCTCCAGCATGTGCTCGGCCAGCGCGAAGGTGACCTCCATCAGGTCGTCGGGGCCTTCCCCGGTGAGCGCCTTGACGGCTTCCTCGACTTCGAGCGCGTTGCCGACGGCGCGGCCGAGCGGGGTGTCCATCCTGGTGACGAGCGCCCTGGTGCGGACGTGGTGCTCCGTGCCGAGGGCGACCATCGTGCGGGCGAGCTGCCCGGCACGCGCCTGGTCCCGCATGAAGGCGCCCGATCCGGTCTTCACGTCGAGGACAAGCGCCTGGGTTCCCTCCGCGATCTTCTTGGACATGATCGAGCTGGCGATCAGCGGGATCGACTCGACCGTCCCCGTCACGTCGCGCAGCGCGTACAGCCTGCGGTCCGCGGGCGCCAGGCCGGCGCCGGCGGCGGCGATGACGACGCCTGGGTCCGCGAGCGCCCTGGTGAGCTCCTCGTTGCTGAGACTGGCGCGCCAGCCGGGGATCGACTCCAGCTTGTCCAGCGTCCCGCCGGTGTGGCCGAGGCCGCGGCCGGACAGCTGCGGCACCGCCGCGCCGCAGCTCGCCACCAGCGGCGCGAGGATCAGGCTCACCTTGTCGCCGACCCCGCCCGTCGAGTGCTTGTCGACCGACGGCCTGCTGAGGTGGCTGAGGTCGAGGGTCTCGCCGGACGCGATCATCTCGGTCGTCCAGGCCCTGAGCTCACCGGCGGTGAGGCCGTTGAAGTAGATCGCCATGAGCAGCGCGGCCATCTGCTCGTCGGCGACCGTCTGGCCGGCGTACGCGGCGAAGAGCCAGGCGATCTCCGCGTCGGTCAGCGGCCTGGTGTTATCCCGCTTGACGCGGATCAGTGAGACGACGTCTGGCATGGCGCGGTCGCTCCCCTGGGTCTGGTGTAACAGCTGGCTTCCGTGGTTCGGCTGGGGCGGCGGGGACGGCGCGGCCTGATCGCGGCGGGCGGCCAGGTCAGCGGTGCCGAACGAGGCGGGGAGCAGGTCCGCGAGGGTAACCGGCCCGCTGGCGGTGTCGACGAGGAGCGCGGGACCGCCCGCCTCGAGGAGGAGCTGGCGGCAGCGGCCGCAGGGCAGCAAGGGATCGCCGTCCCCGGCGACGACCGCGACCGCTATCAGCAGCGGCGCAGGCCCGGTGCCGTCCGTCGTGGGCGGCATGGCATGCAGGGCGGAGACCAGCCCGCATTCGGCGCACAAGGTGAGCCCGAACGACGCGTTCTCCACGTTGCAGCCCGTCACGACGCGCCCGTCGGCGGTCAGCCCGGCGGCGCCGACACGCAACCGCGAATACGGCGCGTACGCCCGGCCGGCCACCTGCATGGCGGCTGCGCGTAGCTCCGGCCAGTTAATTGCCATCAAACAACATTGCCCCGAGTCCGCCACACTGGCAACCCTGGATTGCACCAGGTCCGGCGCAGTGGCAGCTATCGCGGCCCGCCAGAGTGCCAGGGCACCGCAAGGTGAACGGTGAGCATGCGATCACCAAACTCGTTCAGGTCTGGTTAAGAATGCTGCTGAATTTCCTCAGTCAGGGGCACGCAGCCTAACTTGTAAGGGTGAGTTATCCGCAGGTCTCCGTGCTCGTCGTGGAAGATGATCCGGGCATCGCT
>NZ_JBARCR010000504.1:0-3127 GCF_049794275.1 Trebonia sp. | reverse complement strand
TCAGATGAGCGTGACCGGATCGCCGCGCCGGATGGTGCCGCCTGCGATCACGTCGGCGTAGACGCCGACATTCACCTGGTTGTGCTGCGCCGCGGTGCGCAGGATGCCGGAGTCCTTCGGCAGGTCCCCCTGCGGCAGCGTGGTCATGACGCAGCGCGGGCAAGGACCGGTGACCCGCAAGCGGACCTGGTCGCCGATGGCCACCGCGTGGCCGATCCAGTCGTTCTCGGCGAAACCCTGCTCGTCCGGGCCGGTGGCCACGACGATGTTCGGCCGGAACCGCCGGGCCTCAAAGCGGCCCTGGGGATACTCGGCGCGGAGCCGGTCGATCGTGGCCGTCGTCAGCAGGTGCACGATGGCGAGGTCGAAGAACGTCCCCGGCGGCAGCTCCCAGTCGACCACGGTGTCCCGGTAGTCCAGGCCTTCCATGTCCGGCCAGTACTCCTCGGCCGTCGCGGCCGGCGCGGCACCCTCACCGGATGCTTCGGCGAGCGTTACCTCCCGGCCGAGCGCCTTGGAGAGAAGCTGCGCCAGGTCGGGCTGGTCGCTTGTGACTGTGGTCCCATCGGGCAGAGTCAGCCGGACGGTAGAGACCTTCCCACCGGTGTGCGGGGGCTCGGCGTAGGCAGCGCGGAACTCGAAGAAGTTGCCCCACTTGCGGGGATTCTTGGCGCCCGCGACCTTCCCCGTCACCGGGTCGACAACGGCGAATTTCCGGTCGCCGAGGAGGCCGTAGTTGGTGACCTCGGTAGCGTTCAATTCCTCGCCCATCATCGACTTCACCGGGTAGCGCCACAGTCCGGCAACCGAGCCACAGCGTGCCTGCGTGGATGGTGAGGGTGATGGGTCCGTTTTCATGATGGTCCCCTTCGGCGCCGCCCTGCGTGAGGATTCCTGCCTCGCCGAGGCAGCTTGCTCCTAGCAGGAGTGGCTGGGCATGTCGCCAGGGACCGGAGCGACACAATCAGTGGTAGTCACGCTTTGGGTCAAACGCGGACTCGTTCTGATCGTTCCCTGGCGACACTACGCCCGGGCTGTGATGGTGTACAGCCGCCAGGTGCGTTCCGCAAGGTCACCGGGGCTGCAGGCCTCAATCCGGCTGACTGGACACCGCGCGAGCTACGCCACAGTTTCGTCTCGCTGCCATCGGACGCTGGTGTGCCGATCGAGCAGATTTCACGGCTGGTCGGCCACAGCGGAACCACTACCACTGAGACCAAGGCCATGACTCTGACTGGTGCGTCATGGCCTGTGAGCTGGGTCGGGGTGGCCGGATTTGAACCGGCCGCCTCTTCGTCCCGAACACCGCCACCGCGTGAACAAGGCCACTGGCAGCCAACATACGTTCAGGTCAAGGCGGTGTGCGGGGCTACGCTGACGGCATCTGATCTCCGCGTACACGAGAGTGGCCGCTCCCGTTTGGCTCCCAAAATCGGACACTCGCACGCGTTGGGATCTCAGACCTGGCCTGCGTGATCACAGCCCTGGCGGCCGAAGACTTGAATGCCGCGACCTACCGCTTAGGAGGTCGTTTCCCCGGCAGCCGCCAACTGCTGCTTTGCTGGTCACGGCTGGTTTGGTCGTCGTCTGGATACCGTTCGATGTCCGCGGTTTGCGCCTCGTTCTGGCACGCGACTGGCACGGTGTGCAGTCTCCCGCCCGCCCCCGTGTGCAGTCCGGCGCCGGGACTGGCCTCCCCGTCCGTACATAAGTACGAGGCCCAGCATGATTACAAAAACGATACCGAAGACAAACACAAGACGCCGACGCCGAAGCTATGGCTCGTCTGCGGGATAAGCGCGACACCGGTCAGCATTACCTTGCTCCTACCGAGTAATTACACTTGCCCGGGTCCACAATGTCACGATACGTCTTAAGTACCGGGCGGTCCATCTGCTGGGGCACGCGGACGGCTACCTTCTGATCCGTAGATTCCTGTACCAGCATCCGGACCTGTTCAGATCGGTCCGTGACCTCGGTCGGCTCGCTGCGCGTTGTCCGTGTGAGTCCGGAGCGCCACGAGGTTGTTCGTTGTGGTGGCTCCCAGCGTGGCTCCCAAGCCGCAATCGCATTAGCAGCTTGGGGCTGAGCCGTCCCGATCGGTTCGGCCTGGACCAACGTCCTTAGCCGGTCCCCCCTGGACGGCACTGCACGGCGGTGAACTGCAAGCCAAACTGCAACCCAGCTATGGGCGTAAAGATGCCGGGACGGAGGACACTGGGCCTTTACGGGCCCTGACCGGTGGAGTGGTACCGCTGCCCCTCTGCGGTACGCGCCGCCTGCCGCGCTGCCGGTGTCTGTCGTGTCTGCTCGCGGGCCAGACGGCGTTCACGCCATCGGCTAACCCACCGGGCAAGCCTGGCCTTCACCATGCTCACCTTCCCCTGCTTCATGGAAGAGTCATGGCGAGCCAGGCTGGCCGCGTCGCTGCTCCGCCTGTGGATCCCGGCTTGTGATGCCCGCCAACGTCGGCGCGCAGGCACAGTCCAGGTTCTAACCGTACGCCCGCGCACTGTCAGCTTGGGAAGCTGAACGGTCTGGGCTTCTATGTAGCTTGACCTGCAGAGCGAGATGTCTGGAAGTGACCGTAACAAACCGCTGGACACCGCGGCTAATGACACGCTAATGGCACGCCAGCCATGGGGGTGTGGGGTTCCCCCGCGCTGGTGCAGGGAAGATCCTGCCGCGTCCGCGTAGGACGGTAGGGGGTGAAAAAGCGGGGCGACCGGAGCCATACACGGGGGGCACGGGGGCGCGAGCCCCCGCCTGGGCCGCTCTCCGAGTGCTCGTCGCCCTGGTGCTCGTCGTCTCTCCGTATAGGCGCGAATGCGCCACCCTTCCCTGGAGGTTCATCCGTCGGGCGACGAGGCTGGAGCCCCGTTACGGAATCGAACCGTAGACCTTCTCCTTACCATGTCGATTTCGGGTCGAGGCTCGACTGCTGCGATGCTGGTCAGAGCCGGTTTCGTTGTCGTCTTGGTGCTGGTCAATGTCTCCGGATTTCGCCCCGTTCTGGCACGCGGCTGGCACGGATCACGCCCGCTCGGTGCGGCTGATGTCTGGTAACACTCCTTACCAGACATAGCGATCGCGTATGTAACACCCCATTTTCTGCCTTTCTCGGAGA
>NZ_JBARCR010000503.1:0-2691 GCF_049794275.1 Trebonia sp. | reverse complement strand
GCTCAGCGGCGCGTATCCCGCTGGCGTGGCGGACGAGCCGCCGCTGACGGCGAGCGTCACGCCCACCGCGATCGCGGCCGCGACGATGACCGCGCCACCGCCGATCGCGGCCATCCGGATCCGCCGCTTGCGCTGCTGCTCGGCCTTGCGCGCCTGCTCAAGGCGCTGTCTTCTGCTCTCCCGGGAGTTCTGCTTGGACACCGCACCAGCGTAGTCAAAGATTTATCCCGAACGTCCCCGGCTGACTCGCCGTGGTTCACCTGGCTCCGGCGGCGATGGGCGACCTCGCGGGGGACGCCTGTTTCACCGTCCGGATGATCGGCGCCGTCTCCACGCGCTGCACGCCGGGCAGCGTCGCGGCCTTGGCGGTCAGGAACTCGTAGAACTCGCTCTCGTCGCGGCATATCACGCAGGCCGCGAGGTTGGCCGCGCCCGTGGTCGCGGCGGCGTAGGCGACCTCGGGAAACTTCGCCAGCGCCGTGCCGGCGGCGGCGAGGTCCGCTGGCGGCACCGATAGCCACAGCCACGTCGCGGACCGGAAGCCGAAGGCCGGCATGTCAAGCTCGACGTCGAAATACAGCACGCCGGCGGCGCGCAGCTGGTCCATGCGGCGCCGGACCGTGGACTCCGACCAGCCGGTGGCCGCCGCCAGCTCGGCGTGCGAGGCACGCCCGTCCACTCCGAGCGCGTCGAACAGCGCGAAATCGAGCTCGCCGAGCTCGACGTGACTGCCGGAGTGACTGCCGGAGTGACTGCCGGAGTGACCGCCAGCGTGGCCGGCGCGGACCGGCAGCCGAAGCGGCTCGACCCGCAACGCAGGGAGCACCTGGAGGAACCCGAGGGCGTCAGGGCCGCCGGTGAACATGTGCAGCAGGGAATGCGCGGTCACGTCCACGATGCGCTCGCCGCGGGGCAGCTTGGCGAGCAACGCCTCGCGGTCTTCCCGCGCGTCGCCGCGCAGCGTGCAGAGCACTTCGGTGTTGCCGGACAGCAGCTGGATCCACGCCGTGTCGGCCCGCCGCGCCAGCGCGGCGGCGATCGCGGGACCGGCTCCGGGAACGCACCGGATGCGCAGGAACCAGCCAAGCGAGCCGAGCTGCTTGCGCGCCTTCAGCCCGACCACACGGAGCATTCCCGCGGAACGCAGCCGGCGATACCGGCGGGCCACCGTCTGGTCGGAGACGCCGAGAACCTCCGCGAGCTGGCTGAACGAGGCCCGCCCGTCCACGCCGAGGCATTGGGCGAGCTGCCGGTCCAGGTCGTCGATCGTGATGGTATCCATCACGCTCAGCCTAGCGAATGTCGAGATCCGCCGACATCCCAGCGCTGGCTAACGGGTGCGGTCACATTCCGGCCAGGGTGGGTGTCGAACATTACGGGAGGCGAGATGAAGAAGTGGTGGCCGCTGGTGGCGGTCTGCGCGGGGACGTTCATGTTGCTGGTCGACGTGACGATCGTGACCGTGGCGCTCCCCGACATGGCGCGTGAGCTGCACACGACGTTCCAGGACCTGCAGTGGGTGATCGACCTATACGCGCTGGTGCTGGCGGCGCTGGTACTGACGGTGGGGTCGGTCGCGGACCGGCTCGGGCGGCGCCGGGTGTACCTGATCGGCCTGGTGGTGTTCGCGTTGTCCTCGCTGGCGTGCGGCCTGGCGCCGAACGTCGGCGTGCTGATCGCCGCTCGCGGCGTGCAGGGGCTCGGCGCGGCGGCGATGTTCGCGACGACGATGGCGCTGATCAGCAGCTCGTACTCGGGACGCGAGCGGGGCGTGGCGTTCGGGGTGTGGGGCGCGGTCAACGGCGCGGCGGCGGCCGCGGGCCCGATCGTCGGCGGGCTGCTGGCGACGCACTTCGGCTGGCGGTGGATCTTCCTGGTGAACCTGCCGGTCAGCGTCGTGGCGGTGGGGATGACGCTGCTGGTCGTGCGGGAGTCGCGCGATCCGCATCCGTCCCGTGTCGACGTGCCCGGCATGGTGAGCTTCACGGTGGCGGCCGCCGCCCTGACCTACGCGCTGATCCGGGGCGCGTGGGGCTCGGGGCTGACGGTGGTGATGCTGGCGATCGCGGTGGCGGCGCTGGTGGTGTTCGTCCTCGTCGAGCGGCGCAGCGAGTATCCGATGCTGGACCTGGCGCTGCTGCGCCACGCGTCGTTCACGACGCTGCTCGTCGCGGGCGCGCTGCTGTCGGCGGCCGCGTGGGCGAGCCTGACGTACGAGTCGCTGTGGCTCCAGACGGTGCTCGGCCTGACCCCGATCCAGGCGGGCCTGGTGCTGCTGCCGGCGAGCCTGGCCGCGTTCGCGGTGTCCGCCGCGATCGGCCGGGTGCTGCACACGACGTCGCCGCGGCTGCTGATCGGCAGCGGGCTGCTGGTCATCGCCGCGGGCGCGCTGGCGCAGGGCGTGATCAGGACCGGGTCCAGCTGGTGGGTCGTGATGCCGGGCCTGTTCCTTGTCGGGATCGGCGCCGGGCTGGCGATGGCGCCGCTGTCCGCGACCGCGATGGGCGCGGTGGACCGCTCGCGGGCCGGCATGGCCGCGGGAGCGGTCAGCACGTTCCGGCAGCTGGGCTACGCGTTCGGCATCGCGGTGCTCGGCGAGGTCTTCGACTCTGGGCTGTCGCACGGGTTGTCGCACGGGGCAGGGGCCGGCCTGCCGGCGGCGCTGAGCGGCGGCCAGGCCCAGGCGGTGCT
>NZ_JBARCR010000502.1:0-4053 GCF_049794275.1 Trebonia sp. | reverse complement strand
GCTCAGATAAGCCGCCTGCTCGTGAACTACTCGTCTCCCGATGCGCTTGGGGCTAGTGCGGGGAAGATGTGCAGGCAGATTTCCCTCAGGAACTGGATAACGAGTTCAGGGGGGAACTCTGGGCTGGGACCATCAAGCTCCGGCGGCAGCTTTATGCCCATTCTCTTGGCTAGTTCGATCAGGCCGGGGCCGATGACCGTGCCCAGTGTGCTGAGTGCTGCCCCCGCGGACTGAATGTCGAGCGTCCAGGCGGGCACGGGCTGTGCTTGGACCGTGACCCAGCTCTTCGGGTCTCGGGGCGTTTCCAGGGCGAAGACGTGGTCGAAGGTGCGCGCCGAGGCGTCGCGCCGGGTGAAGGCCTCGCCGAGGTCCCATGTCTTGCGGAGGGTGGCGATCAGCGAGGTGTGCCGGTACTCCTCGTTGTACACCGAGCCCTGGTCGACCCACGGCGACACGATGATGGCGGGGACCCTGTAGCCCGAGCGGTCGAACGTGAAGCCGAGCTCACCGGCTGGTGCATCCTCGTCCGGGGGCGCGACGGCGCCGGGAGCGACGTGATCGTAGGTGCCGCCTGGCTCGTCCCAGCCGATCAGGAGGGCTGTGTTCCAGACGTTCGTGCCCGAAGGTCCGGTCATGGACCGGTACGTGTTGTACACCCGCTCCAAGAACGCCTCACCGCCGAGCATCGACGAGGGAGGGTCGAACCCGATATCGAGATTCGCGCCGATAAACGATCGCCCGTAGGCCGGGTGGTAGTCGTTATGACCAGATGCCATGTCCGGCTCGACCAACGAGAAGTCAGGCAACGTGCCTGCGGCCGCGTCCTTCGCGAATTCGGCGAACGGCACGAAGTGCGTCGCGAGCCGCTCCTGGAGGCGGGGGAAGTGAATGACCCCGGTGAACGACAAGGGCATGGGCTCGGCGACGTAGACCTTCCAGGTCTTGCCGTGGGCCTCCAGGCGCTCGAAGAGGGTCTCGGCGGTGTTCTTGGTCAGCCATTTCGCCGCCGGGCTGTTCACGACCAGCCCCGAAGACGTGGCCGCCGTCCAGAACGAACGATTCATGAACGTCTGCGACGGCACCTCAGAGAACCAGTGATCGAACACACCGAAATCACGGGCGATGGAGCTGAGTACCGGGAGCTGCTCAGGCGTGTAGCCCGTCATGATCTGTGCGTACTCGTCATAGCTGGGCTGGCGGCCGACCTCGCCGGTGAAGGTACTGATGAAGTCGGTGACGAACCCGTCCATGGTCGGCGTCGCCCCTGGTGGCGGCACGTTCCAATGCTTGGTGACGGCCTCGCCGATCTTGAACCGGTTGTGGTCATCGATCGTGCCGAAAAGCTGGGTGTTGGTGTGGTACCACTCCTCCCCCGAGTCCGGGTTGGGGGAGTCCATGTCAGCGCTGATCCCGTAGGGCACCATCTTGCGGTCGGCGCCGTGCTCGGCCCATTCCGGGATCGGGTTGCTCAGGTCCTTCCCGATGACGCCGTCGAAGATCTTGCCATCGCCGGGGCCGTACAGGCGGCCGAGCACGTTGTCAAGGGACCGGTTCTCGAAGAGCACCACCACGACATGGTCGAGTGCGTTGCCGCGGGTGGCTGAGCCGGGCATGTCAGTCTCCAGTCGTTGGAGGACGTTTCGGATGTCTCTGTCGCGCCGGACACCGATGGGCCATCAGGTGTCATTCTGACCCATGAGCGGGTGTCGCTCATTCACCCGGCAGGGGTGATCAGGTCGCGGCCCGCCAGCGAGGGCAGGTCGGACCTCAGCGCCGCCCGTGACAACTGGCCAGATCTGATGGCGGTAGACGGTCTCCGTGCTGGTGCTCCCGATGTGGCCGACCAGGCGGGCGATCTTCTCAACCGGTACGCCCGCGTCGGATAGCAGTGAGACGAAGCTGTGCCGCGGCTCACGCGGCGTCCAGTCCGCAGGATTGAGACCCGCAGCGGCGGTGACCTTGCGGAAGGAGGCGCTTGACAGTTCTAGGGTCCGGCGCGCCTGCCGGACTGATTGCCCGGCTTTCTGGCTCGGCTCGCGGCTGAGCGACCCAACGTGTGAGGAAGTATCGCGTCCACCACTTGGCCCAAAGGCCGCCTGGCGTCGATGGGAATCGCCCCGGATGCACGCAAGCGGCCCTGATATTCCGGCAGCTTGCGGCGCTGATACTCGCGTGTGTCCCCGATACGGCCCCATTCCTTGTCCCGGATTCCCAGCCGTCCCAGCATCGTGGGCTCGTCAATCTCCAGCAGGAACACCTGAGTGAAGCGATCGGCCAGCTCCAGCTCATTGTCCGCACAGCCGCAGACGTAGAGCGTCGCTGGTGCCGCGGCACCGATCAGTTCGTCCAGGCGAGCCGGATTCCACGTCCAGCTATGCCGGGCAAGCCAGGCAAAATCCGGGACAGCCGGGTCTCCCACCACATTGCCGGCGGAGTCAACGTGCCGGGCGAGCAAAGGGTCGCCGTCGGCATCGATGACTGCCAGGCCCCGGCGGGCAAGTACTGCGGCGATCGTGGTCTTCCCGGCGCCGGACATGCCGCTGATCTGCACTGCGTTCATTGGCGTATATCGTGGGCCAGCCCTGAAGGCGGACGCAAACGAGTTTATGTTCGAGGGTCTTGGTGCCGTAGGCCGCGGCGCGGACGTCGCTGGCGGTGGCCGATTCCTTGCACACGGCCGCTACTCCTGGGTGGCCGGGTCGACGATCTCGATGAGTCCGGTGCTGACGTCGTAGACCAGGCCGGACACGAGCCGGCTCGGCGGCAGAGAATGCCGGGCGATGGCGGCGTCGACTCGCACCGCCGCGTACGGGTCGTCGACCGCCTTGCTCTCCAGCTCGTCTGCCGGTATCTCGAAGAACGCGGCGAGCTGCTCGGGATAGTCCGCGAGGCGGATGATGCCGCAGTCGGTGTGGTGCAGGATCACCAGGTGCCCGCTTCTCGGGGGCTGGCCCTGGCCAAGTCGGCCCAGCAGGGCCCATGAGCGCAGCGTCGCCGGGGTGATCCGGCCGCCGATGTTGCGCATCACGACACCTTCGCCGAGCTCGAGACCGAGCACATCACTCGGGTCGACCCGGGAGTCGACGCAGCCGAGCACCTGCAGGGTCTCGTTGGTCGGGAAGGGAAGGCCGGCGAACGCCCCCGTCGCGGCGAACGCCGCGTTGCGCCGAACCAGCTCGTCGGAAGAGATGATCATGTCTTCGGAGCATACCCATCGCCGCACGTTCGAGCCTTCACCCCGGACGGCACCGAGATCTTCTACAAGGACTGGGGCTCGGGCCAGCCGATCGTCTTCAGTCACGGCTGGCCGCTCTCGGCCGACGACTGGGATGCCCAGATGATGTTCTTCCTCGGGCGCGGCTACTGCGAGCTTGGCTCGTAGGCGCTGCTGTACTTTGCTGCTGTACGGCATAAGAAAAGGCCACGTCCCGTGATGGGAGGTGGCCTGTGACTTGGGTCGGGGTGGCCGGATTTGAACCGGCGGCCTCTTCGTCCCGAACGAAGCGCGCTGCCAAGCTGCGCCACACCCCGCCGACCGCTTTGGGGCTGCGCCCCGGGAGGGTCGATTTCCCCGGAACCTCCGGCAGTCTAGCCGATCCGCGGGACCAGCGTGAGCAGGGTTGCCTCGGGCCGGCAGGCGAACCGCACCGGTGCCCAGGGGGAGGTGCCGAGCCCGGCGGATACGTGCAGCCAGGACTGCGGCTGGCCCGGCTCGGGCAGCCGATCCGGGTGCCGGTGCAGGCCGCTGACCCGCTCCGGCTCGATGCCGCAGTTGGTCACCAGCGCCCCGTACAGCGGAACCCGGAGCTGGCCGCCGTGCGTGTGCCCGGCCAGCAGCAAGTCGTAGCCGTCGGCGGTGAACTGGTCGAGTACCCGTGGCTCCGGGGTATGCATCACGCCCAGCCGCAGGTCGGCCGCGGGGTCGGTGGGCCCGGCGATGTTCTGGTAGCGATCCCGCTTGGTGTGCGAGTCGTGCACGCCGCCGACCTCGATGTCCAGGTCCCCGGCCTTGACCCGGCCGCGCTTGTTGTTGGCGTCCAGCCACCCGGCGGC
>NZ_JBARCR010000501.1:0-7925 GCF_049794275.1 Trebonia sp. | reverse complement strand
CGTTCACCTCGTTCGCGCACCGGCAGGGGTGGCTGGCCGCCGATCCCGGTCCGCAGCTCGGCACGCCGAAGGCGCATCGCGTGCTGCCGCAGGTGCTGCGCAGGGAAGAGATGAACTCGGTGCTGGCGGACTGCGAGGATCGGGCCCTGCGCGGCTTCGCCGCCGGGCAGCGTACCGCCGCGGCGGCGGCCATGCGCGACGCCGCCGTCCTCGAGCTGCTGTACGCGTCGGCCATCCGGGTGAGTGAGCTGTGCGAGCTGGACGCCGGGGGGCTCGACGCCGGGCGGCGGACCGTGCGGGTGCTCGGCAAGGGGCGCAAGGAGCGGGTCGTTCCCGTGGGCGTGCCCGCGGTGCGGGCGGTGGCCAGATGGGAGGAGCTGGGGCGGCCGGTGCTGGCCAACTCACGGAGCGGGACAGCCCTGTTCCTCGGGGCGCGCGGCGGCCGGCTCGATCCGCGCACCGCCCGGCGGATCGTGCACGCTCGGCTGCGTGACGCTAACCTCGCCGACCTGGCCGGAATGCTGACCGGTGAGGCGGCGGACGGAGATCAACAGGTCGCTCGTGGAGCGCAGGCGGTCAGGGACGCCGGCCCGCACGCGATCCGGCACACCGCCGCTACCCACCTGCTCGAAGGCGGCGCTGACCTGCGCAGTGTCCAGGAGATGCTGGGCCACTCCTCGCCTGCGACGACCCAGATCTACACGCACGTATCCGCGGAGCGGCTGAAGGCGAGCTACCGTCAGGCGCATCCGCGCGCCTAACGCCGCGCCGGTTGAAGTATCCTAGGTAACGGTCGCTCCGCACCCGCACCTCATGAGCGGGTGCAGCGGCCAAAATTCGCGTGCCCGTACCCGCACGACCCCGGCGCCTGACAAGGGATTGCCCGGGGGACGCGGAACCGCACCACTCGGTCCGCCGGCCACTAGGCCGGCTGCACGGTGCGGATGCAAACGGCGGGCACCAGGAGATAACCGAGCCGCGCGCAGCACCCAAAATGCCGCGCGCACTGTAAGGAAGGACCGTAGCGATGGCCCCGGTCGTCACCATGAAGCAGCTCCTGGAGAGCGGCGTCCACTTCGGCCACCAGACGAGGCGCTGGAACCCGAAGATGAAGCGTTACATCCTCACCGAGCGCAACGGCATCTACATCATCGACTTGCAGCAGTCGCTTGACTACATCGACCGCGCATACGAATTCATCAAGGAGACCGTCGCGCACGGCGGCACGATCCTGTACGTCGGCACCAAGAAGCAGGCCCAGGAGGCGATCGCCGAGCAGGCGCGCCGGGTGGGCATGCCCTTCGTGAACCAGCGCTGGCTGGGCGGCATGCTGACGAACTTCTCCACCGTGTTCAAGCGGCTGCAGCGGCTGAAGGAGCTCGAGGAGATCGACTTCGGCGACGTGGCCGGATCCGGCATGACCAAGAAGGAGCTGCTGCAGCTCAAGCGCGAGCGGGACAAGCTCGAGCGGACGCTGGGCGGCATCAGGGACATGGCGCGGGTGCCGAGCGCGATCTGGGTGGTGGACACCAAGAAGGAGCACATCGCGGTCAGCGAGGCGCGCAAGCTGGGTATCCCGGTCGTGGGCATTCTCGACACCAACTGCGACCCGGACGAGGTCACCTACCCGATTCCCGGGAACGACGACGCCATCCGCAGCGTTGCACTCCTTACGCGGGTGGTGGCGGACGCGGTGGCGGACGGCCTGATCGCACGGGCCGGCGCGTCGGACGGCGACGAGAAGCCGGCCGACGACCAGTTCACCAGCGAGGAGCCGCTGCCTGAGTGGGAGCGGGACCTGCTCGAGGGCCACCCGGCCGCGGCCCCCGACGGCGCTGCCGTGGCGGCCGTGACGACGCCAGCCGAGGCCGTGGCGGCCGCGGAGACCGAGAACGCCCAGGCGGATGAGGCCGCTGCCGAGGCGGAGGACGCCGCGGAAGAGGCGGCGCTCGAGGGCGACGTGGTGAGCGAGACCGGGCCGGCCGCCGAGCAAGTGGCCGAGGCGCAGGCCGAGGTGGCCGAGGCGCCGGCCGAGGTGGCCGAGGCGCAGGCCGAGGTCGCCGAAGTCGCCGAGTAACCGCGCGAGGAGCAGAGGCAGAAAAGCCGCCTGCAGCTTCCCGTGAGGCAAGACCTGCCGTCGGCAAGCTGCAGGCAAGCCGCCGGCGACCGCCAACGATGACGAGACAAAGACTGACGAACGAGGGATCAGGACATGGCGAATTTCTCCTCCGCTGACGTGAAGCGGCTGCGGGAGCAGACCGGCGCCGGAATCATGGACTGCAAGAACGCCCTCCAGGAGGCCGACGGCGACCTGAACGCCGCCATCGAGATCCTGCGGCGCAAGGGCGTCAAGGACGCGGGCAAGCGCGCCGCCCGCACGGCGGGCAACGGCCTGGTGACGGCCGAGCTCGACGGGAACAGCGCTGGCGTGCTCGTGGAGCTGAACTGCGAGACCGACTTCGTGGCGAAGAACGAGCAGTTCCAGGTGCTGGCGGGCAAGATCGCGGAGGCGGCGCTGGCGAACAAGGTCACCGACCGGCTCGCCCTGCTGACCACCGAGGCCGGACAGGGCAAGACCGTCGAGCAGCTCATCGAGGAGGCCAGCTCCTTGATCAAGGAGAAGATCGAGCTGGGCCGCTACGCCCGGTTCGAGGGCGGGTACGTGACCAGCTACCTGCACCGCTCCGACCGTGACCTGCCGCCGACCCTCGGCGTGCTCGTGCAGCTGGACAAGCCGAGCGAGGACGTGGCCAGGGACCTGGCCCAGCAGATCGCGGCGATGCGCCCGCAGTACGTGACGCGGGACGAGGTGCCGGCCGACGTGACCGAAAAGGAGCGCCGGATCGCCGAGCAGATCACCCGCGACGAGGGCAAGCCGGAGCAGGCGATCGCGAAGATCGTCGAGGGCCGGGTGGGCGCCTTCTACAAGGACGTGGTGCTCACCGAGCAGGCGTTCGTGAAGGAGCCGAAGCAGTCGGTGGCGCAGGTGCTCAAGGCCGACGGCGTGACCGTGCGTGGCTTCGCCCGGTTCCAGGTCGGTCAGGCCTGAGGCCCGGCACGAGGCCGGTCAGCGGCCCGAGACGAGGCGGACAACCGCATGCCTGACGACTGGGCGCCGGAGAGCGGACGAGAATGCGGGACCAGCCACGCCGGCTGGCACCGCGTGGTAGTCAAGCTTTCCGGCGCCTTGTTCGCTGGCAGCGAGTCGCTGGGCATCTCGCCCGACGTGGTGGCGCACCTGGCCGAGGAGATCGCCGAGGCGCGCGCGCAGGACGTGCAGATCGCCGCGGTGGTCGGCGGCGGGAACATGTTCCGTGGCGCCGCGCTCGCGCAGCGGGGCATCGACCGGGCGCGGGCCGACTACATGGGCATGCTCAGCACGGTGATCAACGCGCTGGCCTTGCAGGACGCGCTGGAGCAGCACGGCATCGACACGCGGGTGCAGACCGCCATCACGATGAGGCAGGTGGCGGAGCCGTACATCCCGCGGCGCGCGATCAGGCACCTGGAGAAGGGCCGCGTCGTGATCTTCGGCGCCGGGCTCGGCGCGCCGTTCTTCTCTACGGACACCGCGGCCGCGCAGCGTGCGCTGGAGATCAAGGCGCAGGCGCTGCTGAAGGGCACGAAGGTAGACGGGGTGTACGACGCCGATCCGCGGACCAATCCAGGGGCGACCAGGTTCCCGCGGCTGGACTATGGTGAGTACCTCAGCCGCGGGCTGAAGGTGATGGACGCGACGGCGGTTGCCCTCTGCCGGGACAACAAACTCCCCATCGTCGTCTTCGAACTGATGGAGCCGGGTAATGTGGTGAGGGCCGTCCGGGGCGAGCCGATCGGCACTCTCTTGTGCGCACAGGAGCCGTAACGATGATCGATGACACCCTCCTCGAAGCCGAGGAGAAAATGGACAAGGCCGTCTCGGTCGCGAAGGAAGACTTCAGCAACATCCGCACCGGCCGCGTCCATCCGGGCATTTTCGCCAAGGTAACCGCCGAGTACTACGGCACCCAGACGCCGCTCAACCAGCTCGCGTCTTTCCACGTGCCGGAGCCGCGGATGGTCGTGATCCAGCCGTTCGACAAGAACTCCCTCGGCGCGATCGAAAAGGCGATCAGGAACAGCGACCTCGGTGTGAACCCGTCGAACGACGGCGTGATTATTCGCGTGGTCTTTCCTGAGCTGACCGAGGAACGCCGCCGCGAGTACATCAAGACCGCCAGGTCCAAGGCCGAAGACAGCCGCGTCTCCATCCGCAACGTCAGGCGGCACGCCAAGGACGCGCTGGACAAGCTGATGAAGAACAGCGAGGCCGGCGAGGACGAGGTGCGCCGCGCGGAGCGTGACCTGCAGGAGCTCACCGACCAGTACGTCGCGCAGATCGACGAGCTGCTCAAGCACAAGGAAGCCGAGCTTCTCGAGGTGTGAGCGCCGCAAGCACCGCGCCCGAGGGCACGACGCCGACGGAGCCGACCCCGCCTAACGGGGGCATCAGGACCGGCCGGAACCTCTTCGCCGCGATCTGGGTCGGCGTGCTCATGGGCGGCGCGGCGCTGATCACCCTGTTTACGGTCAAGGCGACGTTCCTCATCTACATGGGCGCGGCCCTGCTGGTGGCGCTGCACGAGCTGGACACGGCGCTGCGGAAGTCCCGTGACATCAAGATGCCGGCGATCCCGGTCGCGCTCGGCGGCGCCGCGATGGTGACGTGCGCCTACTGGGCCGCTGGCGGCGCCGTCATGGCCGCGTTCGCGCTGACGTTGGTCGCGATTTTGATCTGGCGCCTGTTCGGCGGGACTAAAGGTTACGTCAATGACGTCACCGCCGCCGTGTTCGCCGCGGCCTACCTGGGCCTGCTCGGCGCCACGGTATCCGCGATGCTCACGCCGCACGACGGCGGACGCCGGGTGCTCGCCTTCATCATCATCACCATCTGCACCGACATAGGCGGCTACTTCGCCGGCATCACGCTCGGCAGGAGCGGCGCGCACAAGATGGCCCCCGCCATCAGCCCGAAGAAGACGTGGGAAGGCCTGGCGGGCTCCGCCGTCGCCAGTATCGCGGCGGGCACGATCGTGATGCCGGTCGCGCTGCACGGCTACTGGTGGCAGGGCGCCATCCTCGGCACGGCCGTGGTCGCCGCCGCGGTGTGCGGCGACCTCGCCGAGTCCATGATCAAGCGGGACCTGGAGATCAAGGACATGGGGTCACTGCTGCCGGGCCACGGCGGGATCCTGGACCGCATCGATTCGCTGCTTCTTAGCGCTCCGGTCGCATGGCTGTTGCTGGCGGTATTCCTGCGCTGAGGTTAGCGTCGTGCCTTTCCGTGCAGCTCCGGTGACTGCTTTTACTTATCCGGAACGGTCCAGGGATGGCTCTCCGGCCAATGTTTACTCGCCGTTTTTTACGGGACTTGTCGGGCAGGAAATCCCCGCGGAATACCCGGAACGGAGTCGAGGGACATGTCAGGAAGATGGCTTGGCCGCCTCGTTCTATTCGTCTACCTGGTCATCGGCGGCTTTATCGCCTGGGACCACGGCTACCTTAGCCTCGCCTGGCTGCGCGTGCTGGCCAGCGCGGTCCTCGCGATCTTGCTGTGGTGGCTGGTCCTGCTCGGCGTGAACCTGCACATTCACGCATAGCGCTATCTGTTGCGGGGGCCCGGCCCCCCGCAACCCCCGCGTTACCGGAGCGCCGTGGCTGGAGGATTGACGATCCAGCCGCGGTGTTCCACCGCCAGCCGGCTGACGAGGCTCGCGGAGCCACGTTCCTTGGCAAGGAGCCGGGATCGTTCCGAAATAGGAATTATCCAGAGCCACCGCACCGGGTCACCGTCGACCGACAGGCCGGACATGTCGGGAGGTGGCGGCCCGGGAAGCCCGGACGGGTCGTCGAGCAGCAGCACGGCCTCGTGGCCGCCGCCGAGCGGAAAGGTCGACGGCTTGTCGTACCAGCGGACACTGTGACCGGGACCGAACCAGGTCACGGCCCGCCACGGGTATCCGGCTAGCCACAAGAACACCAGGGCGGCCACTCCCGGCGGCAGCGTGGTCGCGACGGCGAGCTCGACCCTGGAGTACCCGGCCGGGTTGTCGATCACCTGCTCGACGACCGGCATCCGCTGCGCGCTCATCCCGATGGTCGACAGCACGGTGTACGGCCGCCCGGGAGCCGGCGGCCGCTCGGAGATCCCGATCGACGGGCGCCTGCCCGGCGCGCCATCCCAGTAGTGCGCGCCAGGACCGAGTCGCGCGGTCAGGTGGGCGAGCGTCGCCTGCTGGAATTGGCCCCAGCCGGCCGCGGAGTTACGCCACTCCCAGAACTCCCTCGCGCGCTCGACCCGCGGCCCGAGACCCTCGATGGCGTCGTCGAGGGACCAGCCGAACGGCGTCTGGCCGATCACGTCCCTGCTGTAGCCGGGCATGCCGCGGCTCATGTCCGACCAGCCGGGGATGACCGCGAGCAGCGTGCCGCGCTCGAGCAGCGCGACGCCGTCACCCTCCTCGAACCACAGCGCCTGCAGCGTCACCGGGTCAAGCGGCGGCCTGCCGCGCGGATGGTTGGTGCGGGAGGCGGGCATAACCGGCGCCTGCCCCGCGTTGAGCCTGCTTGGGTCGGTAGTGCGCGGCGCGCGCACATGGTTGGCTATCCAGGTAGCGGCGATCACTGTCGTCTCGTCGTGCAGGTACGCAGCCGTGGTGGCGCCGTCGAACTCGACCGTCAGCCGCCGGCTCCCGTAAGGGCTCACACTGTCGAGCAGCGTGGCTACTTGCGGGTACGGGTCGGGTCCTGACCGCATAATTGCCATATCCCCAATATCGCCTAGTTTGCCCTCCGTGATCAAGCCTTCACATAGAGGTAATATCGGTAGGTCAATCCCCATTTTTACGCGAACGGAGCCGCTGTGTCTCGTCCACCTCGTCATCTCGCCGACCTGGAGCTGGCGGAGCGACGGCGCGCGGTCGCTGAGCTCGGGGAACGCGAGTTCCGCGCGGATCAGCTGTCGCGGCACTACTTCGGCAGGCACACCGATTCGCCCGACGACATGACCGACCTGCCCGCCGCGACGCGCGCGGCCCTCGCCGGCGAGCTGCTGCCGCGGCTGCTGACTCCCGAGCGGGAACTTTCCTGCGACGACGGCGCGACGCGCAAGACGCTGTGGCGGCTGTTCGACGGCGCGCTGGTCGAGTCGGTGCTGATGAAGTACCCCGACCGGGTGACCATGTGCGTGTCGTCGCAGGCCGGGTGCGGCATGGGCTGCCCGTTCTGCGCGACGGGCCAGGCCGGGCTGACCAGGAACCTGTCCGCCGCGGAGATCGTCGCCCAGGTCGTGGCGGGCGAGCGGCACGCGCGCGTCTCCAACATCGTCTTCATGGGCATGGGGGAGCCGCTGGCGAACTACAAGAACGTGCTCGGCGCGGTCCGCCGGATGACCGACCCGGTGCCGTCCGGGCTCGGCATCTCGCAGCGTTCGGTGACCGTGTCCACCGTCGGCCTGGTCCCGGCGATCAATCGGCTGGCCGCGGAAAAGCTGTCGGTCACGCTCGCGGTCTCGCTGCACGCGCCCGACGACGAGGCCCGCGACGAGCTCGTCCCGGTGAACCGCCGGTGGAAGGTCGCCGAGGTGCTTGACGCGGCGTGGGACTACGAGGCCGTCACCGGGCGGCGCGTCTCCATCGAGTACGCGCTGATCAGGGACGTTAACGACCAGCCGTGGCGCGCCGACCTGCTCGGCTCGCTGCTGGCCGGCCACCTCGTGCACGTGAACCTGATCCCGCTCAACCCGACGCCGGGCTCGAAGTGGACCGCGTCCCGGCCCGGCGTGCAGGAGGAGTTTGTTCGCCGCGTCGCCGCGCACGGCGTCGCGGTGACCGTCCGCGACACCCGCGGCCGGGAGATCGACGGCGCCTGCGGCCAGCTGGCCGCCA
>NZ_JBARCR010000500.1:0-2707 GCF_049794275.1 Trebonia sp. | reverse complement strand
CGCGTGCACCGGGGCAGCCGTGACGCGGCCAAGGCCCTCGGCCGCCGGCACGTGCTCGGCGACCACCGGTTCCGCTCGCCATCCGGCCCGCGCCAGCGCGTCCGTCCACCGCGCGTAGGCGAGCTGGGGGGCTGGCCGGTCACCCGCGCGACTAGTGTCGCTCACGCCTGACTACTGCCCGCGGTCGTGCACGATATACCGGGGCTGCTCACAACGACAGGCGCTCCGCGCCTGTGTAAACGTTCATCGACGGCCCGCGCAGGAAGCCCACCAGCGTCAGCCCCGCCTCGGCGGCGAGGTCGGCGGCCAGCGACGACGGCGCGGACACCGCCGCGAGCAGCGGTATGCCGGCCAGCACCGCCTTCTGCACCAGCTCGAACGAGGCCCGCCCGCTGACCAGCAGCGCGCAGCCGCTCAGCGGGAGCTTGTCGTTCAGCAGCGCCCAGCCGACGATCTTGTCGACCGCGTTGTGCCTGCCCACGTCCTCGCGCACCGCGAGCAGCGACCCGGCGGCGTCGAACAGCCCCGCGGCGTGCAGCCCGCCGGTGGAGGAGAACACTTTCTGCGCGTCACGCAGCCGGTCCGGCAGCGAGGCCAGCAGGGCAGGCGTGAACCGCGTCTGGTCCGTGGACAGCGGCGACGCCGGCAGCACGCAGATGTCCTCGATGGAGGTCTTGCCGCAGACGCCGCACGCCGACGTGGTCATGAAGTTCCGCCGCGCGCCGGGCGTCACCGCCACGCCGGGGGCGAGCCTGACGTCGGCCAGGTTCCCCAGCTCGGCTTCGGAATGGTCGCCGTGCCCGCACGTCACGCCGTCGCAGAGCTTGATCTCGGCGATCTCCTCGCGGGACCTGATCACCGCCTCGCTGACCAGGAATCCAGCCGCGAGCTCGACGTCGTCTCCCGGCGTGCGCATGGTCATGGTCAGCGCGGTGCCGTCGACCCGGATGCCGAGCGGCTCCTCGGCCGCGAGCAGGTCCGCGCGCGCGTCCGCCCGGACCGCCACCGTCGGCCCGTCTGCCGGCCCATCCGTCGGCCCGTCCTGCGACAGCGTCACCCGAAGCACCCGCCGCCGCGCCGTCCGCCCGGCCACGGCACCGCCTCCTCCCAGGGGAGTCGTCTCAGCTTCAGGGTAACGCCGAAGCCACCACGCCACGGACATGAACAGGGCGGCGGAGACACGCGTACGTTCTGGATATCGCTCGTGATTTTTCTTGTAAGGTCTAGACCATAGGCATGCAAATGCCTGCCCGGCACAGGGGCCAGGACAGGCCGGCTCGCCGCTGGACCGGACGCGTCCTCCAGGAGACCCCCGGGGTCCGCGCCCGGTGTCCCGGTGTCCGATAATCTCCCCGGGAAAGAGATCCGGGAGTGACGCGAGGCCGGGAACGTTGGACCCTAGTCACGAGCGGCGATCGAAACGGAGACTTGTGCTGTGACCATTCGAGTAGGCATCAACGGGTTCGGGCGGATCGGCCGGGGCTTCTGGAAGGCCGTGAACACGACCGGGATCGACCGCGGCATCGAGATCGTCGCGGCGAACGACCTCGGCGACGTCGCGACGATGGCCCATCTGCTCAAGTACGACAGCACGGCCGGTGACCTGAAGGAGGCCGTGACCGTCGACGGCGACACGATCCGCGTCGGCGACAAGTCGATCAAGATCCTCGCCGAGCGCGACCCGGCCAACCTCCCCTGGGGCGACCTGGGCGTCGACGTGGTGGTCGAGTCGACCGGCATCTTCACCACCGGCCCCAAGGCCAAGGCGCACATCGCGGGCGGCGCCAAGAAGGTGATCATCTCCGCGCCGGCCAAGGAAGAAGACATCACGATCGTGATGGGGGTCAACGACGACAAGTACGACCCCGCGAACCACGACATCATCTCCAACGCCTCCTGCACCACCAACTGCGTGGCGCCGATGGCGAAGGTGCTGCAGGAGAACTTCGGCATCGTCAAGGGCCTGATGACCACGGTGCACGCCTACACCCAGGACCAGATGCTGCAGGACGGGCCGCACAAGGACCTGCGCCGGGCCCGGGCCGCCGCGCTGAACATCGTGCCCACCACCACCGGCGCCGCGAAGGCGACCGGGCTCGTGCTGCCGGAGCTCAAGGGCAAGCTCGACGGCTACTCGCTGCGCGTGCCCGTGCCCGTCGGCTCGATCACGGACCTGGTCGTCGACCTGGAGCGCGACGTGACCAAGGACGAGGTCAACGCCGCGTACAAGGCCGCCGCCGACGGACCGCTCAAGGGCATCCTGGTCTACACCGAGGACGAGATCGTGTCCTCCGACATCGTCGGCTCGCCCGCCTCGTGCACGCTCGACTCCTCGATCACGATGGCGTACGGCAACCAGGTGAAGGTGTTCGGCTGGTACGACAATGAGTGGGGCTTCTCCTGCCGGCTCGCCGACCTGACCGCGCTCGTCGCGTCCCGGCTGGCGTAACGCATGCGCTCTATCGACGACATCGACGTCGCCGGGCGCCGCGTCCTGCTGCGGTCCGACCTGAACGTGCCGCTCGACCTCAAAGGGAGCGGCGAGATCACCGACGACGGGCGCATCCGCGCCAGCCTGCCGGTGATCAAGAAGCTGTCCGACCGCGGTGCCCGGGTCGTCATCATGGCCCACCTCGGCCGCCCGAAGGGCGCGGACTACGCCGAGCGCGCCGCGGGCGGCCCGTCGCTGCACGTGGTCGGGGTCCGG
>NZ_JBARCR010000499.1:0-4818 GCF_049794275.1 Trebonia sp. | reverse complement strand
GATTACCAGCAGCTCGCGAACGTGGCGATCCTGGTCAGCCTGCTGATCGCCAGCTGTACGCTCGCCGCCGGCGTCGCGGCCGGGTTGGCGGAACGCAAGCGGCCGTTCAGCCTGCTGCGACTCACCGGCGCCCGGCTCGCCACGCTACGCCGAGTCGTCGCGCTGGAAGGCGCCGTCCCGCTGCTCGCCGTCGCCGCCGTCGCGATCGGCACCGGATTCGGCGCCGCCGCGCTGTACGCCACCGAGGCGCAGAACCACCCGATGGTGGCCCCCGGCATCGAGTACTACCTGCTCACCGCAGGCGGGATCGTGGTGTCCCTCGGCATCATCGCGGCCACCTTCCCGCTGCTGGCCCGCATCACAGGACCCGAGGTCGCGAGAAACGAGTAGCTGTTCAGGGAGTGGGCGGCCTGTCACACCCGGCCCAGGTACTCCCACACGTAGAAGACGGTATTTCCGCCGGGTACCTCCGCCACGAGCCGGTAACCGCCGATCGACGATAGATCGAGGCCTATCACATAGTCCATCGCCGGTGTCTGGTTGAAGCCGAGGACTATGACCGAGAAGTAGTGCCGCGCGATCGCCTGCCGGTAGTACTCCGGATTGCTGATCTGGGTGTTCGACCACTGCCGCCACGACGTGTTCGGCAGGTAGTACTGGAGAACGTCGGTGGTTTCCACCAGAAAGTGCCCGCCGTGCGCGGTCAGCGGCCGGACGACCTTCACGAGCCCGGTCACGTCCGGCCAGTCGATCATGTCCCGCGCCTGCACCATCCCCATCGAGGTAACCGGGATGAGGGCGGCCAGCGACACCGCCAGCACGAGGCGCCTGCGGGGCAGGCTGCTGAGCAGGTAGCCGGCCGCGATCGCGGCGAACCAGGCACCGAAATCGACGTGCTTGTCCAGCGATGTCCCGGTCTGAATGCGCGCCTGGTCAGCCGGCGCCAGCAGTGCCGAGAGCGCGAGCACGGCCAGCAGCAGCGATTGCGGCCACCGCCGGCGCACCGCGCAGAGGACGACCGCGCCGACGGCCGGGACCAGCACCACCGCGGTCCACGACCAGGCCTCCGCGAACACCAGTGAGGCGGCTACGACTCCGTGGACGCGCCCGGTCGTGGTTACCCGGATCCCGGTGAGATAGCCGGAGCCGCCGAGCGCGAGCAGCACGGCGAGGACAGCCGCCGCGATCCCGGCGAGGAAGGCCGCACGCCGGAGAGCTACCTGCCACCCGGCGTCCGGCCACGAGCTCAGGAAGGCGACGCAGAGCACGGTGGGGTCGTAAAGGGCCGTCGCGTACTTCGTCGCGTTGGCCAGCGCGAGGAGAATCCCCGCCGCGACCAGCCACCGTGCGGCATGGTGACCGCTCCGGGCTCCCGCGGCGCACCAGGTCGCGGCGGCCAGGAGCAGCAACGCCAGGGCGTCGAAGGTCGCAAACGAGCCCAGGTGCAGCGTCGGCGCGAGCACGGCGAAGAGCGCGGCGGCGAAGAAGGCGGCGCGTTCGTCCCGCAGCAACCGGGTCGCCGTACACCATACGAGGGACGTCACGCCGAGCATGAAGACCAGGGACAGCAGCCGCGCCGCAGTCAGCCCCCCGAGGGTGTCGGCGATGGCTCCGATCGGCGGGTAGATGACCGGGGCGCCGGAAAACCAGGTCTGGTAATCAGGGATCTGGGTGCCGTGCAGCCAGTGCGCCCATTCCAGGTGCCCGGCATTCAGGTACAGCGCCTCGTCCCCGAACGCGGTCCTGGCCCGGACCATGCTGACCGAGAGCGCCGTTTGGACCGCGAGCACCGCGAGCAGCGGCCATGGCATCCGCTCCCGGGTTATCCGCACCCCGGAGACTAGGCACGTTCTAACACCATCTCGGGCCGTTTTGAACATCCTTTGAGGCAACCCTCACCTACCCCGAAGGCTCGCTGGCGGCGGATGCGGGCACGGCGAACGTGCGCAGCCCGGTATCGAGGAGCCGGGCGGCGCGGCGGACATCGGCGCTCACCAGTTCGTACAGCCGGGTGGGTGTAGCGGCGACGTCTAGGTACCTGCGCAGGCTGTCGGCCTGGACGCGCCACAGTCCCAGCAGCGCCTTAGCGGCAATCTGCGGCTCTGGGTCAGCTGCGGTCATACCGGCCCGCGCGGCCAGGACCTCGGCAGCGCCGGCAGCGGCCTGGTCCATCACGTCGGCCTGGTAGGCGCGCAGTGAAGGCGTGGCGCGGATCAGGTCGCCGAACCGCCGGATCATCGCGCGGCCCTGACTAGCGTCCTCATGGGACGCGAGTTGCGAGGTCATGGCGCCCAGTTCCCTTTCGAGGATCAGCAGCACAGCCTGGACCGGCGTGAGCGCCGGGTTGGCGAGCCCGGCGCGCAGGGCGGCCTGGATGGTCTCCAGCCGGTCCATGACGAGGGCTTCCTTGACCGGGAAGTAGTTGAAGACGGTCTTCTCCGACACACCGCACGCTTGCGCGACGTCGGCCACGCGGACGGCGTCGAAGCCGTGCTCAAGGAACATCGCGGTCGCGGTGTCAGACAGCTGCTGGCGCATCAGGCGCTTCTTGCGATCGCGCAGTCCCCCGGCCGACCGGTCTGCCGCCTCTGCGGCTGTCCACTCCAGTGCCCGTCCACTCATGGCGTCAGCCTAGTACATCTTTACAGTCGCAATAAATTTTCTGTTACTATATTTTTCTAGTCACGGAACCTTATGTTCGCAGGAGGCATCCATGAGTGAGATCCGCATCGTCCGCGACTACGCGTACCCGGTCACCAGGGTCTGGCGCGCCCTGACCGACAGCGAGCTGATCCCGCTGTGGACCGCGACCGGCGCAGGCGGGCGCCCGGAGGGCTTCGCGCCGGTCCCCGGCACCAGATTCCGATTCGTGGCCAAGCCCAAGCCCGGCTGGAACGGCATCGTCAACTGCGAGGTAATAGAGGCGAGGGAGCCGACCCTGCTCCGCTACACCTGGACGGACGACGGCGGAGGCGACACCACCGTGGTCACCTACCGCCTTGAGCCGACCGGTGACGGTACCCGCTTCACCTACGAGCACACCGGGTTCACCGGCATCGGCGGCCTGTTCATGGCCCAGCTGCTGGGCCGGGTCCGTCGCAAGATGCTCAGTGACGGGCTGCCCGCGGTCCTCGCCGACATGGGCGACGACGGCCGCCTCCGCCCGGGCAGCACGCTGCGGGCCAGATCCTTAGCCGGCCGACGGAACTGCACTGCGAAACGGCCCGGCCGGCGTCCTGGTCAGCACGTGGCGGTCGCGCTAGGAGGTGAGGTCTGGCGGGGGATTTCCAGCCCGGCATCCGGCTCACCGGCGGCCCGGCTGGAAAGGACGCGACCGGACGTCGCGGACGCCACCGGGCGGCTGGTGTGTGGTACTCGTGATGGCGTGCTCGCGGGTTCCGGCGCTGGCCCCGTCGTCGTGCCAGCGCCGTACATCCACGTCCCGGTGCCCTGCACCACGCCCGGACTGAGCGCGACACCCTGCACCGTCACCACGTGCCCCTGGATGTCGGTCAGCCGCACAGTGAACGGCCCGGTGCCGGCGCCCGACTGCGCGACCCAGTAGTTGTAGCTGGCCCGGACGAGGCTGTACCAGCCGCCGCCCGATTCGCTTCGCACCTGGACCGAGGCCAGCGGGTTCCCGGTGTTCATCGCCAGCAACGCCAGCCAGTACGGCGACGAGCCCTGCTTGACGAGCAGCGAGATGGGACCCGGCAGCGACGGGTTGACGAGCGGCTGGTAAGTGACGTTGACCAGGCCCGCGTTCAGCGGCGCGATGGCCGAGAACGCCGCCTCACTCAGGTCGATATGCCCAGCCCCGCAGCCCGGGCACTGGTCGATTACCTCGACGCGAACCGAGCCGTCCGGGCCATGGACCTCGAGGTAGCCGCCGCACGCGGCGGCGTTGTCGTACTCGCCCGGCGACAGCGCCACGAACAGCCCGTCGGCTGGGGGTGACGGGTAAGAGCAGTTGGGCAGGGCCTGCAGCACGTAGTGGGTTGCGATGCCCGAGACCTCGCCGGCCTGCGCGGCGCCCGCGGCCGGCAGCACAGCCGCGCACGCCCGGGTTCCCACGGCCTGGCTCATGCCGACCGCCAGGGCAACCACTGCCGCCGCGACCGCGATGCCGCCGAACCCGAACCCCAGCAGTGGCCAGCGCCTGTTCCGGCGGCGGTGTCGATGGGGGGCGGGAGCCACGAGGGAAACGGTACGGATGGCGGTTGTCGCGCGTCCGGCGAACCCGCCAATCGGTAAGAACATCGTCCATCGGGCCGTGCTCCCGTCAGGAGGGTTTCGCTCGGCCGTCAGGCTGGCGCTGCTCGTTCTGTGGGCGGCTCAGGCCGTTCCTGGGCAGCGTGACCCGCCCTCAGGTGGCCGGCCTGGGATAGCCGCAGCGGCCGGAACGGCCCGGCCGTCTGCGCGGCGACCGGCTCGGTGGTCAGGCAGACATGGTCGCCGCCCTCGTCGAGCAGCACTATGCGGCGTACCGCCAGCCAATTGGAGCACTGCCTGAGCACTGGCGCGCCGCCGGGGCCGGAATCCACCGGAAGGCCGGCGAACTTGTCGACGGTGTCTCCGGTCTGGGTGCCGAACAGCTCAGCGAGCGGCAGATCGTCCGCGGTCAGGAAGTGAATGACCAGGTGGCTGGAGTTCAGCGCCACCCGGTAGGTGTAGTTGGCCTTGGACAGCCATACGCAGTACCGCTGCGGCTCGATGCTCGACTGGCCGTGGAACTCGACCAGGCAGCCCGCTCGCTCCCGCTCATCGGCCGTGGTAACGACGATCAGCGGGCTGTCCAGCGCGGACATCAAGGTAGTG
>NZ_JBARCR010000498.1:0-3499 GCF_049794275.1 Trebonia sp. | reverse complement strand
CCCCGCCGAGGCCCTCGCCGAGCCACCACACCGACAGGGCCCAGACGACGGTGCCGGCCAGCGCGGCGCGGGCGGTGGCGCGGAACAGCAGGCCGACGGCCAGCGCGAGCTGGATCGTCGCGAACGCGGCGTTCCACGCGGCCGGATTCGCGGAGACAGCCTGGGCCGTCAGCGTCACCGGGCCTGCGACGATGCCCGGCTGCCCGGTGGCGGCCATCGCCAGCATGTCAGGAAACCCCCTGGTGAACATGTACGGCTGGTACTGCAGCGCGGCGTCGAGCAGCCAGACCGCGCCGAGGGCGATCTGGAGCGCCCGCCGGAGGCCCACCGACTCGCGGTCGGCCGTCCAGGAGAAGACCCGCGTGCCGGGATCGCGGCGGAGCGTGGCCTGCGCCGACGGCGGGAACAGCAAGGTGGCGAATGCCGCCACAGAGCCGGCCAGCACGACGGGAAGGCCAGGGCCCGGACGGGCGATGACCATCGAATCGCCGCCGAGGTCGCGGACGGTCCTGACGAGCTGGATGAGCAGGTAACCGGCAAACCCGGCAGCGGCGAACCCGGCCAGGCCGGCCAGCCAGCGGGCCGCCTGCCCGCCGCGGGCCAGCTGCCAGATCCCGGCGGCGGCGATGACCGCCCCGGCGGCGGCCAGCTCGCGTCCGTTGCCGCCGCGGATGCCGGATATCGGGAGCAGCCCGGCGAAGGCCTCGACCCAGGGAAGCAGGGCCCCGGTGATGATAAGCGCGCCCGCGGCCACGGCGGTGAGCCCGCCGGCGGCGCGCCAGCCTCGCAGCCATGACGGGACGGCGACTGCCCGAGCGGCGGGCTGGCTTCGCGTGGTCATGATCTGTTCTCGCCTTTCTGCCTTTCTGCCTTTCTGCCCTGCTGCCTTGATTGGCGGCCGATAGCGGGTCCCCGGCCAGCCGCGGCGTGCGGGTGGCCGGGGACCACGGTGCTAACGGACGACGGCGAAGTACAGGAACAGGTTGGTGGTGATGTTCCCGGTGACGTCGGCGCTGTCGGTGCGCTGGAGGTGCTCCAGTTCCCAGTCGCTCTTGGCGTGGACGATCTTGTTCCACGCGCTGAGGGACTTGACGCCGACGACGTCGACGTTCCACCACTCGCTCTGGTTACTGTTGTCGGTGGCCACGATGTGGCTGTGCGCGGGCAGCGCCAGGTCCCCGGTGCCCGCTCCCAGGACCGCCGACAGGTCGATCGTGGCCGGGTGGTCGATGCAGTGCCCCGCCACCGGGCATTGCAGGGTGCTCTTCGGCGGGGTGAACCCGAGCGGGACCACCACGTAGAGCGGGTCGAAGCTGGTCGCGGGCGTCTGGGTGTAGTCGGCGCCCGCCTCGCACCTGGATGACGCCTTGCTCGCCGGAGGCGTCTGGCAGGAGTAGTTCTTGCTGTAGAAGAAGCGGACCGTGTGCCCGTCGTACCAGCCGTTGGTGAAGCCGGTCTGGGCGTGGCCGTTCGACGCGGACGTCAGCTGGCCCATGCCGGTCATGCCCGTCATGCCGGACGCCGGCGCGGCGGACGAGGCCAGCGCGGTCCCCGACACCGCGGCCATGGCCAGGACCAGCAGGCCTGACAAGGCAAGCGCGACCTTGCGCGGGCCCGCGCGCCGTGCTCGGTTGAGTAGGGTCATCAAGTTCCCCTTCGGTGTACCGGCGCGCTCGATAGCACGCCTTTCTCGGCCCCATTCGCGGCGACAGGGACCGCGGATTGGTGGTCCGGGCGTATCCGACCCATCCGGCCGCCGGACGGCCTCGAATTACCGGCATGGAAGCGTCATCGGCGGGGCGGCAGGACGACGCCGGGCCAGCGGGAAGGGGGCAGCAGCTCGCCGGGCTGCTCACCCGGGTGGCCCGCGGCGATCACTCGGCCTTCGAGGAGGTCTATGACCAGCTCGCCGGGCCGGTGTACGGGCTGGTCAGGAAGGTGCTGCGGGACCCGGCTCAGTCCGAGGAGGTCGCCCAGGAAGTCATGCTTGACGTGTGGCGTACCGCCTCCAGGTTCGACGCCTCCCGGGGCAGCGCGGGCGCCTGGGTGATGACCATCGCGCATCGCCGGGCCGTGGACCGGGTCCGGTCCGAGCAGGCCGCCACCAGGCGAGAGCAGAGCCTGGCATTCGGCCCGGTGCACGGCGAGGACGTGGCGGAACTCGTCGAATCGGCACTGGACCAGCAGCGGGTCAGGCGATGCCTGGGCAGCCTCACCCCGCTGCAAGCCGAGGCCGTAACGCTCGCCTACTACGGCGGATACACGTACCCGCAGGTCGCTAGCCTGCTCGGAGTCGCGCTCGGCACGGTTAAGACCCGCATCCGCGACGGCCTCATCCGGATGCGCGACTGCATGGGGGTGCCCTGGTGAGCCTCCAGCGGCACGATCTGCACCAGCTGACCGGCGCCTACGCAGCCGACGCGCTGACCGGTGCCGAGCTAGCCCAGTTCGAAAAGCACCTGGGCCACTGCCCATCCTGCGCCGAAGAGGTCCGCGGGCTCCGGGAGACCGCGGCACGGCTCGGGATCGCCACCTCGATCGTGCCCCCGCCCGCGATGCGCCGGCAGGTGCTCGAGGCCGCCAGCCGCACTCGTCAGCTTGCCCCGGCCGGCCGCAGGCTCCTGGACTCCGGCACCCCCGCGCGAGGGGGGTGGCTGCGCCGTGCGCTGCCACGCCCGGTCAGCGCGGCGGCCATGACGGCCTTGGCGGCCGCCGTCGTTGTCCTGGGGATCGTGCTGGCCGGCACGCAGCACCGGCTCGAGCAGGCCCAGTCAGCTAACCAGGCCGTCGCCGCGGTTCTGGCCGCCCCTGGCGCCAGGATCGTAACCAGCGGGACCACCGTCGGCGGTACCGTGACGGCCGTCGTTTCCGCGCGGGACCACGAGGCTGTCGTCACCGCCGCGGGTATGCCTGCTCCGCCCGCGAGCAGGGTCTACCAGCTCTGGCTGATCAGCGTCTCCGGTGCCCGTTCCGCTGGACTGATGCCAGCGAGCAGCACCGGCAGCACGCCCCCCGTCCTGACCGCTGACATCCAGCCAGGCGACCACCTGGGCATCACGATCGAGCCCGCCGGCGGATCCGCCCGCCCGACCACCACCCCGGTAGTCCTGCTTTCCGTCTCCGCCTAGCCGACCGGGACCTGGGGTGTGGTGGTATCCCCCAGGAGCTAGCGGAAGCACCCCGGCGGGAGTGGGGCCGGTGCCCTGGTACCCGGCGGTAACAACGGCGATCGTTGAGAAGCGACAGGCAAAATCGCTCACGCGGGGAGGCTGACGATGTCCCGCTTCACTGGCTGGCTAGGCGGCGCGGCCGCCCGGCACCCCTGGCGCACGATCGCCATCTGGCTGATCCTGATCGTCGCGCTGTTCGGCCTGAAGATGGCGTTCGGCGGCCAGCTTCAGGACGACTACACCGTGCCCGGCACGTCATCGCAGGCCGGCGCCGACTTCCTGCGGGCGCACTTCCCGCAGATGTCCGGCTCGAATGCCCGGGTCGTGAT
>NZ_JBARCR010000497.1:0-1616 GCF_049794275.1 Trebonia sp. | reverse complement strand
CCTGCGGGTTCTACGACTCCTGCCGGGGCGGCTGCATGGCGGCGAAGTTCTTCACCGGCCTGCCGCTCGACGGCCCCGACCCGGAGTGCGTGCAAGGCCACGGCTCGGCGGCGCTGGCCGCTGTCTCCGGTGCGGCGCCGAAGCCCTCGGTGGACCACTCGCACCGCAAGGTCCCGGTGACCATCGGCCGCCGCCGTCCGCCGTCCAAAGACTGCGACGAGAACCCGCTCGCAGGCTTCACGGCGTTATCGCTCCTCCGGTGCGGCGCGCACACCAGCCCATCACATGCCCTCCAGCTAGTTCCGTGAGGCGCGTGGGACTTGTGGTGTTCCGGCGCGTTCAGTCGGCGCCCGACAGCGGCGCCGAACAACGCTTCGGAACTCCACTGCGCCCCCCGCTTCCCTCAGGTACCAAAAGCCACCCTAGGATCGCGCCTGTCGCTCAGCCGGTCCGCTCGCTGGCGGCATTTTCATGATCACGAAGAAAAAGTTTCCTATAGACGCACTTTTCTTTCGTGATCATGGAAACCAAGGGCCTGCCGATGAGCTCGCCCCGGCCGGACTGCGACTGCGGGCGGACTCTGGGACGCGGCTGGTCGCGGCGGGCACGGTGCTCGTCGGCGGATCGCCGGTGCGGGTGCTACGGCTAACGCCTGCCGGGGCACGCGAGGTAGCGGGGTGGCTTTCTGGGACACCGGTGGGTGACAGCCAGGCGGCCCGGCAACTCGCGCGGCGGTTGCTGGACGCGGGGATCGCCCACCCGGACTGGGGCGCCCCCGACGGAGGCGATGGGTCGCCCGGCGTGGCTGACGTGACGGTCGTGATTCCGGTGCGGGACCGGTACGCGGAACTGGGGCGGTGCCTGGCGGGGCTGCGCGGCCTGCCGCACGTGATCGTCGTGGACGATTGCTCCGCCGATCCGGAGGCGATCGCGGCGATCTGCGCCGAGCACGGGGCGCGCGTCGTCCGCCGGGCGGTTAACGGGGGACCCGGAGCGGCGCGGAACTCCGGGCTGGCGGTCGCCTCGACCGCCTTGGTGGCGTTTCTCGACTCTGACTGCGTGCCGCGGCCGGGGTGGCTGGACCGGCTGCTGCCGCACTTCGGCGATCAGGCCGTCGGCGCGGTCGCGCCACGGATCGTGCCGCACGAGGAAGGAACGACCTGGCTGGGCCGGTACGAGGGGGCGAGTTCCACGCTCGACATGGGAAGCCGGCCGAGCATCGTCCGGCCCGGGGCGCGGGTCGCCTACGTTCCGGGAGCGGCGCTCGTGGTACGCAAGGCGGCCGCGGGCGCCGGGTTCGCCGCGGGCATGTACGTGGGGGAGGACGTCGACTTCGTGTGGCGGATGGCCGCCGCCGGCTGGCGGATCCGCTACGAGCCGGCGGCGGTCATGGGACACGATCACCGCGTCAGGTTCCGCGCCTGGTTCGCCCGTCGCCGCGATTACGGCACGTCGGCGGCGGCGCTTGAGCAACTCCACCCCGGCGTCGTCCGCCCCCTGTACACCTCTTGGTGGACGGCCGGCGCGTGGGCGGCGGCGCTGTCCGGCCGGCCGGGCATCGCCGTGACGCTGACTGGCACCGCGACCGCCTTGCTGGCCAGGCGCCTGTCCCGGGT
>NZ_JBARCR010000496.1:0-2303 GCF_049794275.1 Trebonia sp. | reverse complement strand
GTGCACTACCGGGACGCCGCCGACGCGGCGCAGGCGGTGCGGGACGGGCTGCCTGGCGAGGGACACGCCGTGGTCCGCGCGGACATGGCGGACGCCGAGGCGGTCCGTGCGATGGTCGACGAGGCAGCCGAGAGGCTCGGCGCGCTTGACGTGCTGGTCAACAACGCCGGTGTCTACCTGCCGCACCCGGTGACCGCCACCTCGTACGAGGAGTGGCAGGACGCGTGGCGCACCACGCTCGGCGTCAACCTCACCGGGGCGGCGAACACGACCTGGTGCGCGGTACGGCACATGAAAAAACGCGGCGGGCGGGTCGTGAACGTAGGGTCGCGCGGCGCCTTCCGCGGCGAGCCCGCACATCCGGCGTACGGGGCGAGCAAGGCGGGGCTGCACGCGTTCGGCCAGTCGCTGGCGGTTGCGCTCGCGCCGCACGGCATCACCGTGGCGTCGGTGGCGCCTGGGTACGTGGCGACGGACATGACCGTCGAAGAGCTCGCCACCCCGGCGGGCGACCTGATCAGGGCGCAGAGCCCGTTCGACCGGGTCGCGCTGCCCGAGGAGGTCGCGGCGGCGGTCGTGTACCTCGCCTCGCCAGAGGCCGCGTGGGCCTCCGGGTCGGTGCTCGACCTCAACGGCGCGTCGTACCTGCGGTGATCAGCAGGCACCGTCTTCGCTGACGCCCCAGCCGGAGATCGTGCCGGGCCTGGTTCCGCCGGCATGCTGCCGAGCGCGATGGGGAAGTGTGCGACGATCGGCGGGTGGACTACGTGCTTGCGCAGGTGAACATCGGGCGGTTGACCGCGCCGTTGGATAGCCGTCGGCTCGCGGGTTTCGTGGCGGCGCTCGACTCGGTGAACGCGGTCGCGGACGCGGCGCCCGGGTTCGTGTGGCGGCTGCAGACCGAAGACGGGAACGCGACGGCGATTCGCGCCTTCGAGCAGGACGCGGAGGGCGCCGACGGCGGCATCCTGATCAACATGTCCGTGTGGGAGTCGGTCGAGGCCCTCGGCGCGTACGTGTACGGGCCAGCGCACATCGCCGTGCTGCGTCGGCGGCGCCAGTGGTTCGAGCCGATGAAAGAGGCGTACACCGCGCTGTGGTGGATTCCCCGCGGCCACATCCCCACCGTCCACGAGGCCGAGGAGCGGGTGAAGCACCTGCGCGCGCACGGCCCGACCCCGTACGCGTTCACGCTCCGGGTCCATTTCCCGTCCCCGGACAGCGACGACACCGACATGCTGCTCAGCCCGGAAGACTGGACCTGCCCGGCCTAGCCGGCAGTCTCAGGCCCTGGCAGGTCGGCGGGGAAGGTGACGTCGATCTCCTTGATGAACGGGCCGAAGTGCTTGCTGTTGTTCGTAATGAACCGGGTGGCACCCATGGCGATCGCCGCGGCCAGATGGGTGGCGTCCGGTCCGCGCAGCTTGTACTTGGCGCCGAGGACGGCTGCCTGCACTGCAGTCAATTGATCGACCGGCCGCAGGTCGAGCCTGACAAGGAACCGGCTGAGCGTGCGTACGGCTTCCTCGTCGCCGTCGCGCAACGGCTTGCTGAGAACCTCGGGGAGCAGCAGCACAGAACCGACGCCGACCTTCGGACCACTGCCGTCAATAGGACCCGCCGGGAAGAGGGCGGCTACCCGTTCGCCCAGCGGATGGCCGGGAACGGCGGCGTAGATCAGTGCGTCTGCATCGAAGGCGTCCACGGGGCTCCCTATCGGCTGTCACGGCCCTCTCTGATCTCGGCGATCAGTTCCTCCGCGTATTCAGCACTGATGCCACCGGTTGACAGCGGCATCTTCTCGGCTTCGCGCAGCATCTCGTTCAGCCGCTCGGCCTCGTCTAGCAGGTCTGCGGCGCGGGACCGACTCCGTAGGACGTCCGGGCGGACGATCACCGCTACCGGATGGCCGTGCCTGGTGATCGTGATCTCCTCGCCGTCGGCGACCCGGTTGAGGACCTCCGGCAGCGCCGCCCTGGCTTCACTTACGGTCATGACTGCCATAGGAAAATTGTACGCTGGCGTACGTTTATGTACAACTGAGAGCGTGGGTATGTCGTCTAGCACCATGAGGATCGCCATTGCCGGTGGCACAGGGACGCTGGGCCGCCGGGTAGCAGCGGAGCTTAGCGAGCGCGGGCACGAGGTGCGCGTGCTCAGCAGGCACGCGCCCGAGTACCAGGTGGATCTCACCACCGGGGCCGGGCTCGCTGCCGCGCTCGACGGCTGCCAGGTCGTGGTCGACGCCAGCAGCTCGCCGCCGCGGACCGCCGCGGCTGTGCTGGTGGCGGGGAACCGGCGGC
>NZ_JBARCR010000495.1:0-3931 GCF_049794275.1 Trebonia sp. | reverse complement strand
GTGGCACGACCGGCTGAATGGCACTGACGAAACGGCCGAGAAGCCAACTGGTGGCCTCATCAAACAGCAATTGGCGGCGGTCGCAGGCGTGTTTCATGACTGGCTTTGCGTAGGAATGGGATTATCCACGGCACTGCCGGGCGGTGGCCCCAGGATTGTGCAGCCCAGCTTGGCCATGGCCGTGGCCACTGCATCGGGCGTGCAGGCCCAGCCCTCAGGCGCCGGGGTGTGTAGATCCCAGCCTGCTTCCCTGAAGGCTCGTTCCAGGCCGCCAGGAGCGATGACTTCCAGGATGACTGCGGTCTGGGAGGTGACGAAGTAGGTGTGCGGGATGCCTTTGGGCAGGAAGGCAACGCCGCCGTCAGAGAGTTCTCGTCGCTGGTCACCGGCCCAGACTGTCAGCGCGCCGTTGAGAAGCAGGAAGATTTCGTCCTCGCGCTGGTGGACATGGACCGGAACCGCGTTTCCCCGTGCGGTGGCGCTTCGCATGATCAGCACCTGGCCGTCGCTGACGGCCGAGTCCACCAGGACTTCCAGGATCGTGTCGTTCATCCAGGCCAGTTGCTGGTGCTCGGCAGCCGCAGCGAAATAAGCGCTCAGCGTCATGGCGTCACGCTAGCGCGCTTTCAAGTGGAGGCCGACCCCGCCAGGTGTGCTCGTCTGTTAGGTGAACTGACGTTCGGCTGACCCGCGCGGAGCTAGCAAGCGCAACAGCGTGATCGCGATGAAATACAAGACGGGTCCCGAAGCGTAGACAGCCAGGCTGGCCTGCGACGAGGCCCCGGCGATCGCGAACGCGATGATGTAAACGGCCACGGGAAAGACAGATAGTGCCAGCCCCGACCAGATGGATGCCCGGTCCAGCGGCTCATGTATCAGGGATGGCCTCCCCGTCGCGTACGCCCAGATGGCGGTCCGGGCCACGGACGTGCCTATCAAGATCAGGCCGAACAGGCGCAGCGCGAGCGGGTCCTCGTAATAGCGGCTGAGCAGCGCGGAGCCGAACGGCAGCAGGCACACCGCGAACAGCGTCAGCAGATTGAGCCAGATGATGCCGCGGTCGGTGTACCTGATCAGCGTGAACAGGTCCCGGTGGCCGACCCACTGCATCGCCGCCACGATGAAGGCGATCACGAAGCTGATGAAGCTGGGCCGCACCTCCGCGATGGCGGTCCGAAGGTGCTCGTGCGCGCTGAGTTCCGGCACGTGAATGTCTAGCACGAGCAGGGTGATGATGATGGCGAATACTCCGTCGGTCAGGGCAAGGACCCGCGACGGATCCTTGCGCCGTTCCTCACGGAACGCCCCGCTACCGAAGGTGACCTCGTCATCTTCCCGCACGGTCGGGGCCTAGCCCATCAAGCTTCCGGCGCTGTCCCCGTTCGTACCGGACGAACCGAGGTGCTTGTGATACACGGCCAGCGCCGCCACTAGCGACCGGGGCCCGCGAAGCCATCGAAGCCGGGGCGGGATCTCCTGGTAATCCAGGTAGGGATGGTCACCGCATCCGGGACAGATGAGCTCGAACAGGCCGGTGTAGCCGCCTTCGAAGCGACCGTCCACGATGCGGGCCGGCTGGAGCCGCACGAACGCCGTCCTGCCGTGGCCAGGCCGCCCGGAAAGCGGGAGTGTCATGCCGTCTTCGGACCCGCTGCGCAGCCATGGGTCACGGCGACCGTGCGGGCGCGGCGCGGGGACGGGGGCCGGACGGACAGCGGGTCCTGTACCGGTCACGATGTCAGAGTTGCGAGGACTGCTCACCCAACTCACCGCCAGCGGTAGTTTCTGCGCTGCCTCAACTCATCGCTAAGCGGCCGGTCCTGCGCTGCCAGGGTCCGGAGCAGCATGTCAATTGCCACCCGACCATAACACGCAGGCACTGCGGAGCAAATGTCCAGCCAAGTGGGATAGTCCCAGGTGATCGGGCGTTAAGGCTACGTTTCCTAGCCGTTTACCTCGGCGACATGAGCCTGGAAAACCCGGCCAGTTACTACCCGTGTCTAGTCCTGGCTGTTGTCGCCTTGGCCCTTGGACGACTTGGAATGCCCGTGACCGTGATGGGATTTCGGGTTCGGGTCGTCGTTGTGGGAGACGTAGGCGGGCGAGGTCGTCGCTGGGGATGTCCGGGCCGTCGTGTGCGGGCTGGCTGGCGTGGTTGGGCGCGCGCTGGCTGCTGCCGGGTGCGTGGGCGCCGCGGACGGAGGCGTCACGACCGCGGACGTGGGCGGCTGATTCTGCGATGACCTCGTCACGCCCAGCCCCACGGCGGTGCCACCCGCCGCGAGCACCACCATCGCCGCCGATCCGACTGCTGCCGCCAGCGAACCCTGCGACCGGCGAGGGCTCGGAGCGGCTGGGGTAACCACGTAAGCGGGCGCCGCGCTGACGACGCAGAGCAGCCGCTCGGTCTCGGCCGCGTCGAGGCGCTGGTCCGGGTCCTTGCGGAGCAGGCCGCTGAGCACCGGCCAGAGCGGGCCCGCGTGGGTGGCCGGCGCCAGCTCGTCGGTGACCACGGCGGTGATGCTCGCCAGCACGTTGGCCCGTTCGAACGGCGGATGACCCTCGACCGCGGTGTACAGCGAGGCGCCGAGCCCCCATAGGTCACCTGGGGCGCCTGAGTGACCGCCACGGGCACGCTCGGGTGCGATGTAGGACGGGGACCCGAGGAGCACGCCGGCGGTGGTGACCGCCGGGCTGTCGGCGGCCCAGGCGATTCCGAAGTCGGTGAGCACAACCCGGTTTCCCGGGCCGATCAGGATGTTCGCCGGCTTCACGTCCCGGTGCACGACGCCTTCCGAATGCGCGGCGCGCAGCCCGGCGAGGATCTGCAGGCCGACCTTGGCCGCCTCGGCCGGGGCGAACGGTCCCTCGTCCTGGATGACGTCCAGCAGCGACCGGTACGGCAGAAGCTCCATGACGATCCACGGGCAGCCGTCCTCTTCGACGATGTCGAAGATGCGAACCACGTTGCGGTGATTCAGCCGGGCGGCCACCTGGGCTTCCCTGGTGGCGCGACGGCAGGCTGCCCGCTGTTCCTGGTCGGTGAGGGACGGCGGCCAGATCATCTCCTTCACCGCCACGTCGCGGCTGAGGAGCTCGTCGCGGGCCTGCCACACGACACCCATCCCGCCACGCCCGATCACCGCGCTGAGCCTGTAACGCCCGGCGACCACCCGCCCTGGCCCTGCTGTTTGCATGCCGGCGCACTACCCGTCGGCCGCCCGTGCTAACAATTATTCTTTGCAAAGGCTAACTAACTTGAGGAGACCGAGATGCCGCGCGTCGATGTGCAGATCCCCACCAGTGATGGCGTGAGCAGCGGATCGCTGCACGTCCCTGACGGGGCAGGGCCGTGGCCGGGCGTGGTCGTCTTCCCCGACGCTTTCGGGCTACGGGACACCATGCGGGACATGGGCGACCATCTCGCCAGCCTCGGGTACGTCGCGCTCGTTCCCGACGTCTTCTACCGGGCGGGCGACTGGGCCCCGTTCGACCCGGCCACCGCGTTCACCGACCAGAAGGAACGCGGGCGGCTCTTCGGCCTCATGAGCGGCCTCACCAACGGCCGGGTCATCGCCGACGCGGACGCCTACGCCGACTTCCTGCTGGCGCGGCCGGAGGTGCGCGGCACCGCCGTCGGAACCACCGGTTACTGCATGGGCGGCCGCATGTCGCTGGTGGCGGCGGGCGGCATCGGGGACAAGATCGCCGCGGCCGCGTCGTTCCACGCGGCGCGGGTCGCCATCCCCGACGACCCGAACAGCCCGCACCTGGCGGCCGACAACATCCGCGCCGCGGTCTACGTGGCCGGCTCCATCGAAGACCAGGGGTTCACCGCCGAGCACGCCGAACTGCTCGACAGCGCGCTGACCTCGGCCGGCGTGCCGCACACCATCGAGTTCTACCCCGGGCACCACGGGTTCGCCGTGCC
>NZ_JBARCR010000494.1:0-3561 GCF_049794275.1 Trebonia sp. | reverse complement strand
GGGCAGCGCGCCGACGTAGGTGCGCCGGTGGCCGCGGATCTCCGCCTCGTCCCGCACGCCGCCGAGGGCGACGCGCACGAACTTGCGGTCCATGGCCCGCGCGACCGACTCGCCGAGCGACGTCTTGCCGACGCCAGGCGGTCCGACGAGCGCCAGCACGGCGCCGGAACGACGCCCGCCCACGACCCCGAGGCCACGGTCGCTGCGCCGCTTGCGCACCGCCAGGTACTCGATGATCCGGTCCTTCACGTCGTCGAGCCCGGTGTGGTCCTCATCGAGGATCCGCCGCGCGCCCGCGATGTCGTAGGCGTCCTCGGTCCGCTCGTTCCACGGAATGTCGAGGATCGTGTCGAGCCAGGTGCGGATCCAGCCGACCTCCGGTGACTGCTCGGAGGTCCGCTCCAGCTTGTCGACCTCCCGCATCGCGGCCTCGTGCACGTTCTCCGGCAGGTTGGCCGCCTCGACGCGGGCCCGGTAGTCGTCTTCCTCGGTGCCCTTGCCGTCGCCGCTCAGCTCGTTGAGCTCCTTGCGCACGGCCGCGAGCTGCTGGCGCAGCAGGAACTCCCGCTGCTGCTTCTCCATGCCCTCGGTGACGTCCTTGCGGATCGACTCGGCGACATCGAGCTCGGCCAGGTGCTCGCGGGTCCAGCGGACCGTCAGCTCCAGCCGCTCCACGAGGTCGGCGGTCTCGAGCAGCTGCAGCTTCTGCTCGGCGGTCAGGTAGCTGGCGTACCCGGCCCGGTCGGCGATCGCCGACGGGTCGTCAAGCTGCTTGATCGAGTCCACGACCTGCCACGCGCCGCGCTGCTGCAGCGTGGCGATGACCAGCGACTTGTACTCCTTGGCAAGCTCATCGGCGCGGGCGCCCTGCCCCGTCTCCGGGATCTCGGTGCCCTCGACCCACAGCGCGGCGCCCGGCCCGGTCGTCCCTGAGCCGATCCGCACCCTGGACACACCGCGGAGCACAGCGCCAGGCGTTCCGCCCGGCATGCGCCCGACCTGCTCGATCACCGCTAGCGTGCCGACGCCCGCCAGGCCCCGGTCGCCGATCCGCGGGACGAGAAGGATTCGCGCGCTCTCTTCAGAACGGATCCCGGGTCCCCGCCCAAGCCCTCCGCTGTTCCTGGCGGCCTCGACTGCACCGCGGACCTCGGGGTCAGAAAGCTCGATGGGGACCACCATGCCCGGCAGCACGACTTCGTCGTCCAGCGGCAGCACCGGCAGCGTGAGCGTTTCGCTCATCAGCCCCTCCTAAGGTTGAGTCAATCACACTCAAGAAAAAAGAGCCCACCGTTATTTCCCCGCCTTGTCCGCTCACAGCGATCGTTCGCCGCGCGGTGCCGGAAGGCGTGTGAGAGCTGGCTTCCCGGGTATCCGGAGCGGTATGAGCAAGCTGCTTTACAAGGTGATCAGCATTGGTGCCAGCGTGCTGGGCGGCATCCTCGCCGGCGCGATCTTCAAGCGGGTCTGGCGGGTGACGGCGGACGAGGACGAAGCCCCGTCGGCGACCGACGCCCGCAGTAGCTGGTCCGAGGTCCTGATCGCCGCGGCGATCCACGGCGCCATCTTCGCCGTGGTCAAGGCGGCGCTCGACCGCGGCTCCGCGACCGCTGCCCGCGAGTTGACGGGTAGCTGGCCAGGCGACGGCGACGAGAGCGACGCGGCGGCGGAAGCCGAGCGCGCGAAGTGACCCGGTAGCGGCCACTACGCTGCGCGTGTTTAGAGTTACCAGCGTGGGCCGCACGACAGGCGAGCCGCCGGGTCAGATCCTGACCCGGCGACGCGCCATGACGGCATTCGCCGCGTTCACCTGCGGGTCGGGACTGCTCAGCGCCTGCACGTCGGCGCCGCAGCGGAAGGCGGCGGCAACCATCGGACGGTGCGGGAGTAGTACCCCGCCGGCGGCTGTCGCGAGAGTCGCGCCGCCCGGCAGCGCGCCGCCAGGCAGCGCGCCCCCGCTGAACGTGTACGCGTATATCTCGCCAGGAATGACCAACCCGAAGTGGGGCCGCGACCCGTCCAGGGTCTACGTGCCGAACAGCCTCAGCAACACGGTCAGCGAGATCGACCCCGCCACTTACAAGGTCACCAGGACTTTCCCCGTCGGGGCCGAACCGAACCACGTCACCCCGTCCTGGGATGGCGCCGTCCTGTGGGTGAACGACACGGCGGGCAACAGCCTTACCCCGGTCAACCCCGTGACGGGGCGGCCCGGGCGCCCCGTCCCCGTGGAAGACCCGTACAACCTCTACTTCACCCCGGACGGCCAGCACGCGCTGGTGATGGCGGAGGCTCTCAACAGGATCGACTTCCGCGACCCGGTCACGATGCGGCTGCGTCACTCCATGCGCATACCGACCGCCGGCGTCAACCATCTGGATTTCACCGCCGACGGGCAGTACGCCCTGGCCAGCTGCGAGTTCAGCGGGTCGGTCGTATGGATCGAGCTGGGTGCGCGCCGGGTGGTCGGCAAGCTCACTCTTGGCATGTCCATGAGCGCCCCGATGACCGCGCCGGGACCCGGGTACGCCATGCCGCAGGACGTCCGGCTGTCCGCGGACGGCAAGCTGTTCTACGTCGCCGACATGGCCGCGAACGGTGTCTGGCTCCTTGGCACGCACCAGTCGAAGCCGCTGGGGTTCCTCCATACCGGGGCGGGCACGCACGGCTTCGAGGTCGCCAGGGACGGCAGGCGCCTGTTCGTCTCCAACCGCGGCGAGGGCTCCGTCAGCGTGATCGACATGACCGTCAACCGGGTGGTCGGCAAGTGGCGGATACCCGGCGGGGGCTCGCCCGACATGGGCGGGATCTCCGCCGACGGGAAGGTCATGTGGTGGGGCGGCCGGTACAACGGCGTCGTCTACGCGATGTCTACCGTGGACGGGCGGCTGCTCGCGAAGATCCCTGTCGGATCCGGGCCGCACGGCCTGTGCGTGTTCCCGCAGCCCGGCCGCTACTCACTCGGCCACACCGGCAACTTCCGCTGAGGCGCCCTCAGCCGCTGATGAGGATGTGCAGGTTCCGCGGCCCGTGCACGCCCTCCACCCGGATCAGCTCAATGTCGCTGGTGGCCGACGGGCCGGAGATCAGCGTGTGCGGCCGCGCCGGGTCCAGCCTGGCGAGAGCGTCGGCGATGTCGGCGGCCACCTGGCCGGCGCGGACCACCACGAGGTGGAAATCGGGTACCAGCGTGAGCGCGCGGCGGCCCTGGCCGGGGCCGTGGTCAAGGATGATCGTGCCGGTCTCCGCGATCGCCACCGCGCAGCTGGTCACGACGCCGGAGATCCGGTCCAGCTCCGCCGCGGACAGCGGCGGCTCGTCCCGCACCAGCCGGATGACCGGCGCGAGCCCGGCCAGCCAGCCCGCGGGCAGGCCGTCGGGGACGACGAGGGACTCGACCGCGGCGACAGCGGCGGCGACCGCGCCGGGCAGGCCGTCCTCGGGAACGCGCTCCACAACCGCGCGGTAGTCAGCGGCGCGCTCGGCGAACAAGGCGACGACATCCGTGACCGACGGGTCGTGGTGCGCCCGCCGGTACGGCCGCGGCAGCGCCGCGTAGGC
>NZ_JBARCR010000493.1:0-5465 GCF_049794275.1 Trebonia sp. | reverse complement strand
GACGCCGCCCGGCTGGCGGCGGAGGTCGGCACCCCGGCGGCGGTTGTCAGCCCGGCGAGTACCGGGCTGTCAGAAGCCGAGCAGGAGCTGGTGGCGGCCTGGGAGCTGGACACCGGGCTGCTGCTCGCGGAGCGGGAGCGGCGCAGGCGCCGCGGCGACGGCCCGGTGGACGTGCTGCTGCCCGCCAGGCTGTCGGTGTCCGCGCTGGTCGCGCTAGCCCGCGACCCGGACGAACTGGCCAGGCAGGTGCGCCGCCCGATGCCCCGGCCGCCGGCCCGCCAGGCCCGCCGCGGCACCGCGTTCCACCTGTGGCTAGAGGAGCGGTTCGGCCAGCAGCGGCTGATCGGCGACGACGACCTGTTCGCCGAGGAAGAGGACACCGACGACGACCTGATTGAGCTCCGGGCGCGCTTCGAGGCGGGCGAGTGGGGCGGCAGGTGGCCGAGCGCGGTCGAGGTGCCGTTCGACACGGTCATCGGCGACCGCCAGGTGCGCGGCAGGATCGACGCGGTGTTCAGCGAACCGGACGGCGGTTTCGACGTCGTGGACTGGAAGACCGGCAAGCCGCCGCGCACGAAAGCGGAGAAAGACGCCGTCGCCGTGCAGCTCGCCGCCTACCGCCTCGCCTGGGCAACGCTGGCCGGCGCCCCCCTCGACCGGGTCCGCTCCGCCTTCTACTACGTCCGCCACGACAAAACGGTCCGCCCCGCCGACCTCCTCGACGAGGCGGGCCTCATAGCCCTGATCCAGCGCGTCCCCATAGCCGAATAACCCCGCAACCGCCCGGCCGCGCCACCCCGCGCTGTCCCGGGCTCAGGGACTGAGGTAGCGCTCGATGGTTTCGACCTTGGCGTTCAGCGCGTCGGTTACGCCCGGGCGCAGGTCAGCCTTGAGCACGAGGCTGACCCTGGGCGCCCGCGCGGCGACCGCGTCCACGGCCTCCTTGACCACGGCCATCGCCTCGTCCCAGTCGCCCTCGACCGTGGTGAACATCGCGTCGGTCCTGTTGGGCAGGCCGCTGGCGCGGACCACGCGGACGGCTTCGGCGACGATCTCACCGACGTTTTCCCCCACGCCGAGCGGGGTGACCGAGAAGGCGATGAGCATGAATCCAGGCTAGCGGAACAGCTTGTCCACGTAGTCGGCGCCGATGCCGACCTTCTCGTAGTGGTCGCGGCACAGCTTGATGTAGTCGAAGACGTCGAACGTGCCGTTCGGCTCGCCGTTCTCGTCGAGCCAGATCAGCGGCCCCGTCACGTTGAACGTGACCATCATCGGCTCGTCCGACTCGTAGGCCACGAGCGTGTGCGCCTCGCCCGGCGCCTCGTAGATCCAGTCGCCCTTGGTCGCGACCCAGTCGTGCTCCAGGTAGCCCCACTTGCCGGAGATCGTGTACGCGAACACCTGCTGCGGGTGATAGTGCCGGTTCACCAGGCCCGCGCCCTTGGCCATGAGGACGTCGCACCAGCGGTTCTGGCTGGGGGAGATGAACAGCGGCCGGCTCCCGGCCGTCGGCGACAGCGGCGCGTACCAGCGTTCGTCTAGCGTGGCGGCATCCTGAATGTACGCTTCCGGGGCCGCGCCTGGCCGGAAGACCTCAGCGACCGGCTTCAGCTCGCGCCAGAACTCGTTTGCCATGTGTGCTCCTCGTCGTCGGCTGCGCATACGCGAAATAACTGTCTCTCGCCGCCACATCGGGCACAAGGTCACGACCAACGACGTCATCGATTGTCGCCCGCCTAAAAGGCTGACCGGCCACGGTCGGCTAATCTGGCCCCCATGAACGCGACGCCTCCTGAGTCCGGGTCCTCCAGTTACGCCGCGGCAGGGGTGGACGAGGAGCGCGAACAGGTCGCGTTCGCCCGGGTGATGCGCCCGTGGCTGGCCCGCACCAAGGTCAAGTCGCCGCTTGTTACGTCCATCACCGGTCTGGCCAGCGGGTACTTCGCCACGCTCATGCACCTGCCGCCCGGGCCGCCGCTGGCGCTGACCACCGACGGCGTGGGCACCAAGATCCTGCTGGCCAGGGAGGCGAATCGCTGGGAGCCGATCGGCGTCGACTGCGTCGCGAACAACGTCAACGACCTGATCTGCGTCGGCGCGGTGCCGCTGGCGCTGCTCGACTACATGGCCATCGACCGGATCGACGAGGGCGTGCTTGACGAGGTGGCACGCGGGCTGTTCCTCGGCGCTGAGCTCGCGGGCATCGCCATCCCCGGCGGCGAGATAGCGCAGATCGGCGAGATGCTCGCCGATTCGGCGGGCGGCGGCCCGATGCTCGACCTGGTGGGCACCGCGATCGGCGCCCTCCCGCCTCTTGCCACCCAGGGCTGGCGCACTCCGGTGGACGGCAGCTCCGTGCGGCCGGGTGACGTGGTGATCGGGCTGCCCAGTTCCGGGCTGCACAGCAACGGCTACTCGCTCGCCAGGCACGCGCTGTTCAAGAAGGGCGGCATGTCGCTGAGCGACCAGGTGCCCGGCACCGGCCGGCGCCTGGCGGACGCGCTGCTGCAGCCGACGCGGGTGTACGTCACCGCGGCGGAGGCGCTGTGGACGGCGGGGATCACGCCGCGCGGCATGGCGCACATCTCCGGCGGGGGCCTGCTGAACATCGCCAGGCTCGCCGCCGACGTGTCCTACGAGCTGGACGCGCTGGTGCCCACCCCGGAGATCTTCACGCTCGTGGCCGACAAGGGAAACATCCCGCAGGCGACGATGTACGCCACGTTCAACATGGGCATCGGGTTCTGCGTGGTTGTCGGCAAGTCCGAGCAGCAGGCCGCGCTGGCCGCCCTCAAGCAGGCCGGCGAGGACGCGGTCCGCATCGGCTGGGTGACCTCGCGTCCCGGCAAGACCGTGTCCATCCCCGCGGCGGGCCTGCTCGGCAAGGGTGACGCCTTTGAACCGGTACGTTAGGTTTTATGGACGTCCGGGACTTTGTCGAATCCAACGCTGCCGAGGTGCTCGCCGCGATGCGCGCTGAGGGCGCGGGCCGGCGGTGAGCGCGGCGGAGACCGAGCAGCTGGATGATGGCCCGCTGGGCCGGCTGGCGCTTTCCCGTTCCACGGTCGACCGGGCGACGGCCCGGCGTGCCGACGGCGCGTGGGTGGAGGCCGCCTGGGCGGACCCGCGCAGCCGCGTGCTCGTGGTCAGCGACTCACAGGCGCTGGTGCGGTCCGCTGACGGCGGGCCTGAGCTGGTGTTCATCTCGTCCGCCGAGGCACCGGAGGGGACAAAGTTCCTGCTCGGCGTGGACACCGACGACGTCGTCTACTTCGGGGTGAGCGTGCCAGGGGGAGTAAGCCGCGTACGTTCCGGAGAAGACGATGTGCAGCCCATGTCCCTCCGGCAGGTCGGCGCACTGCTCAGCGACCGGGACGCGGGGTTGCTGACGCACGCGGTGGCGCTGGCGAACTGGCACGACACGCATACGCACTGCCCGCGGGACGGGACGCCGACGGTGCCCGCGCCGGCCGGGCACGTGACCACTTGCCCGACGGACGGCAGCGAGCACTTTCCCCGGCTGGATCCGGCGGTGATCATGCTGGTCACCGACCCCGACGACCGGTGCCTGCTGGCCAGGAACGCGCTGTGGCCGAAGGGGCGGATGTCGGTGCTCGCCGGGTTCGTGGAGCCGGGCGAGTCCGCCGAGCACGCGGTGGCACGCGAGGTATTCGAGGAGACCGCGATCACGGTCGGCCACATCCGTTACCTGGGCAGCCAGCCGTGGCCGATGCCGCGCAGCCTGATGCTCGGGTTCCAGGCCGCGGCCCCTGGCGGGCAGCGGATCACCGTGGACGCCGAGGAGATCGGCGAGGCGCGCTGGTTCACCCGCGAGGAGATGCTGGCCGCGATCGGCACGGGGGAACTGGCGGTGGCGCCGACGTCGTCGATCGCGCGCCGGCTGATCGAGTTCTGGTACGGCGGGCACCTCCCCGACGGCTCGGGTTCGTGGACGGCGCCAGCCCGCTAGCCTCCGGTCTGTTCACAAGTTTTTCGGGCTTTTCGTTACTAATTTCTTGACAAAAGCGACCTATTTACTAGGCTATATGCGGGCAGTGCGCGCGGGGCGGTGCGGGAGGTGACGGAACGCGTGCGGATAGGAACGCAGCTGCTGGGCCAGGCGGACGAGCAGCCGGTGACCCCGGTGCCGCAGCAGGGCGCGGACGGGACGCTGCTCGCCGTGGTCCCGATCCCGGGGACCGGGACGTCGCTGGCGATCGTCGGCTACCCGGTGGCCGGGCCCGGCGTCGCGCCGGACGAGGCCGCCGCGTCGGCGGCGGAGGGCGTCAGGACGGGGCTGCTGCTCGACCACGAGCAGCGCCGGGTGTGGGCCGACGGACGCGAGATCGTCCTGACCTTCCAGGAGTTCGAGTTGCTGGCCTTCCTCAGCGCGCATCCCACGACCGTGTTCAGCCGCGCCGACCTGGTACAGCGGGTGTGGCAGCGCCGCTTCACGGCGGACAGCCGCACGGTCGACGTGCACGTCAGCCGGCTGCGGCACAAGCTCGGCCCGGCCTACGGCAGGTGCCTGGTCACCGAGTACCGGGTCGGCTACATGTTCCGCCCGCCGGCCGGCTGACGTTCCTCAGCCGCTGACGTCGGGTCCTGCCCTGGTGACGGTGACGCGCAGCAGGACTCGCTTCTCGCGTTCCATCGCGGCCCGGTAGTCGTCCCAGTCCGGGTGCTCGCCGGAGATCCGCCGGTAGTAGTCGACCAGGCCGTCCATCGCCTCGGGCAGTTCGACGATGTCCGCGGTGCCCTCGATCTGCACCCACCTGCCGTAGAACTGGTCGGGGAAGGCGCACAGCCAGACCCGGGGGTCACGGCGGACGTTGCGAACTTTGTAGGCGGTCTGCCTGGTGCTGATCACCACGTGGCCGGCGTCATCGATCCCGGCGGTCACCGGCGAGAGCTGTGGTGTCCCGTCACTCTTGAGGGTGCTGAGCACCGCGTGGTGCTGCGTGCGGACGTAGTCGAGCGCCGCGTCAATGTCCATGCGTCCTATCTTGGCCCCTGCGGGTCAGGAGGGCGATGAGGTCGCCGGCGACAGCGACCGCGCAGGCGACGAGGAACGAGGCGTTTATGCCGCTGATGAACGGCCTCGAGCTGCGCAGGGACCCCCTTCTGGATCGGCGCGACCCTCGATGCTGGCCACGTTCGACGCCTACGCCGACCAGGTAGCCCCGGCTGTAGCCGGCCACTGGCGCTAGACCTCCTGGTTCTATCGCCAGCCCCGCCGCAGTCGGCAGCCGCGGTCGGGCCGCGCTTGGCCGGCCGGCCCTCACATAGGGCGCGAAAGGCACCGATGAACTAGGGCAAAAAGGACATAACGCGAGACGATTGCGCCCTATGTGGGGAACGCCGCCCATCGCGACGGCGAAAGAGGCTCCTCCTGCCGTCCGAGCGGTTACCGATCGTACGTCGCTTCGATCGTGAGGCGGCGGCGTGTTGGGGCATTGGCA
>NZ_JBARCR010000492.1:0-6645 GCF_049794275.1 Trebonia sp. | reverse complement strand
GGCCGGCGGCGCCGTGCTGCTCGCCCGCTGGCACGCCGGCGACTTGCACGTCGCCTACAAGGACGCCCGGGCGAACCTGGTGACGGTCGCGGACAGGGAATCCCAGCAAGCGGTCACCGATACGATCCTCGCCGCCTTCCCCGATGACGCCATCGACGGCGAGGAGGGCACGGCGGGAAACCCCGCCGCCGGCAGCGTCTGGTACGTCGACCCGCTGGACGGCACCACGAACTACACGCACGGGCTGCCGTTCTTCTGCGTCTCCGTGGCGCAGCGCTTCCACGGCCGCACGGTGGCCGGCGCGGTCTACGATCCGGTCCGTGACGAGATGTTCGCGGCGGCCCTTGGCGCCGGGGCGAGCGTGAACGGGCAGCCGCTGCGCGTCTCGGCCGTGACCCGGCTGGACCGGGCGCTGGTCGTCGCGCAGGCCCAGTCGGTCGACGAGGACGAGATCCGCGCGTACGCGGCCCTGGCGGAACGGCTGATGCGGGTGACGGGCGGGGTGCGATCTCTCGGCTCGCCCGCGCTCACGCTCTGCGCGATCGCGGCGGGCAGGCTCGACGCCTACTGCGAGTACGCGATGGACGCCTGGGACATCGCCGCAGGCCAGCTGATCCTCCAGGAGGCCGGCGGCACGCTGACGTTGTTCGACGGGCGCCCGCATGTGACGGCGGACCGCGCCGACGTCGTCGCGAGCAACGGCGCGATCCACGCCGAGCTGATCACCGCACTGAAGGGCCTCAGTCATGACTGATTACCAGTACCCGGCGACGCTGCCGGTCACCACCACCGGCGGCTGGGCGCGGCCAGGCTGGTGGGACATCCTGGCGGATGCCGAGAAGGAAGGCCGGTTCGGCCCGGCGGACCGCCAGGAGCTCCTCGACGACTACTGCCAGCTGGCCATCCGTGACCAGGAGGCGGCCGGCCTTGACGCCCTCACCGACGGAGAGCACCGCAGGGGCGGCTGGATCGAGGGCATCACAGGGAAGATGGCAGGCCTACGGCTGCGCCCATCGCCGCGCAAGCTCGGCGCGATCGGCTGGGACATGCTCCCCGTCTACGAGGTGCACGAGCCGCTGGACCAGGTCGAGTCGATCTGGGACTACGTCAGCGAGTATGAGTTCCTCCGCGCCCGTACGGACCGCCGGCCCAAGATCGGCATGCCCGGCCCGTACGGCATCACGACGGAGCTCGATTTCAGCCAGGTCTACCGCACCCGCCGCGAATGCGCGGACGCCCTGGTTCCCGCCATCCGCGCTGACATCGAGAAGCTCGTCGCCGCCGGCTGCGACTACATCCAGATCGAGGAGCCGCTCACCCCCTCGCACGCCACCGAGGACCGGACCCCGGAGAACCTGGTGGAGACCATCAACGCCGTCGTCGACGGCATCACCGGGTGCACGTTCATCGTGCACATCTGCTTCGGCTCGTTTCGCCGGCTGCCATATGCCAAACGCACCTACCGCTGGCTGTTCCCGGCGCTGCTCGACGCGAACGTGCACGGGTTCAGCCTGGAGTTCGGCGCCCGCGAGATGGCCGAGATCGACCTGGTCGGCAAGTGGGATCGCGACCGGATCCTGTCCGCCGGCCTTATCGATATCAAGACGCACTACTCGGAGACAGCGGACGACATTATCGAGCGCGTCCGCACGTGCCTGGAATACCGTGATCCGGAACGGCTGGAGATCTCCACCGACTGCGGCCTGCGCCGCGTCCCCCGCTATCTGGCGATAAGCAAGATGTCCGCCGCCGCCGAGGCCGCACGAAGGCTGCGGCTCAGCGGCTGAATCTGTTTCTTTTATGTTTCTTATAACGGAACATGATATCTCACGCCCATTGACAGCACCCAAGCGGGCCATCACGCTATTTCCTATTACTTTCGTGAAACCAGGAGGTTTCGCATGAGTACGGTAAACGGCGCTAGACGTGCGCCCTCCCTCATTACCCGCATTCCGACTGACGATACTCTCCCCCGCTGGCGCGCCTGGGTTGCCACCCATCCGGTCGGCAGTTCGTTGCTGGCCGGGGCTGTGGCGACCCAGTTCGCCACGGTCTTCGGCATCTGGTTCCGCGGCTTCGGGCTGCCCCAGTTGAACTGGCCGGTAGCCAACGGCGAGCTCATCCTCGGCCTTCCCGCCACCGCCGCGCCCACGGCTACGACGTACTTCGTCGGCGAGATCTCGCACTTCACCGACGGAGTGTTCTTCGCGCTGCTTTTCGCATTGCTCTTCCACCCCTTTGTCCCGCTGCGCAACACGCTCCTCGGGAACCTCATCAAGGGGCTGCTCTATGGCACCGTGCTCGCGATCATCAGCGCCGCCTGGTGGGTGCCGGCCGTGTACGTTCCGCACCACGCCGGCTTCCTCAGCACCAGCCTCGGCTGGAAGCTGACGTTCGGCATCTTCCTGTGGCACTGGATCTACGGCTACTTCCTCGGCACCGTCTACTGCCCCCAGCCGCAGGACCGGCTGGAGGCGGTGCCAGAGCAAAGCTCGGCGCCGGAGACAGAGACGATTCACGCGGCTCCCGGGCCTGTCTAGCGGTCAGCCGTCCATAGTGGTCTCGGCCGCGGGGCGGCCCCGGGATGGGTCTAGCGGCCGAGACCACCACAACGCCGCGGCGGCCTTGCCCCAAGAGGCTCAGGGTCCCGCCACCACCAAGATCCAGTTAGCGCTGAAGGTTTGGCCGGTCACAGGCGGCCAAACCTTCAGCGTTGATCTGCTCTTGTCACCAGTGCGACCGCTGGGACTCCCGGGACTGCCTGCGCGGTCTTGGTGGCGTGGCTCGACGACGGTCTATCGGTGTCGATTGAGGTTTTCTCAGCGACTTCAGGTGAGCATTTTGTGCTCGAAAAGGGTCAGGACGAGGGCGGCGCGGGCGATCTGGCCGATTCTGCCGGGGCTGGCGGTGACGCGCTGCAGCGCCTGCCAGCGTTGGTTGAGCAGGGCGAAGCCGCGCTCGACCTCTTGTACCGGGGGCTCCGCGTCCCTCCCGGCCATCTCCTCCCATGTCCGCGTGTCTCCCCGCATGCCCGCTACGTGACGTTTGCCGGGTTCACCGCTACTGAGAAAACCTCATTGCGCATCGAAGAAGCGCTGGCAGTCGAAAAGGCCGATTTCAGGGATAACGGAACGATCCTGCGGATGTACCAGCAAGCCACGCGAGACGGCCGGGAAACGGCGCCGCTCAAGAAGCGCAAGCGTGGTGAGTACCGCGACATTCCCGTACCCAGATGGCTGTGGGACATGATTAGGGATCTTCCGGACGGTCCACTCATGATTGGAAACGGTGAGCGGAGATACCAGCTATACGGAACGGTCTATGAGCGGTTCATGAATGCCGCTGACAAGGCGGGGATTCCGGCGGGGTTCACGCCTCATTCGCTGCGGCATGCGTTCACGTCGGCGATGCTGATCAAAAGCGTTCCGATTACCGGCGTGACGCACTGGCTCGGGCATCGTGACGTGCGGGTGACGTACCGGATTTACGGTCACCTCGTGCCATCGGCAGCGGCACGCGCTATCGCGGTGCTGGATGAGGAATACGCGGAATGGAGCAAGCCGGCGAAGAAGTGAGAAAGTTCCGAGTAAGTTATTAAGACCCTCGCCCGGCTATCCGGGCGAGGGTCTTACCTGACTTGGGCCACGATTTGACCTAGGTCGATTCGGCGGAGCCGCTGACCTGCTGTTTCTCGCTTCGTGAGTGCTGAACTTGCGCACTAACGATGGCCACTAGGGTTCGCCTAGCCAGCTTGGTCACCCAGGCTGCCGACAGTAATCTGGGGACGATGTTCGGCGCGGTGGGCATCAGCGCGACCCGGGCGACCTCGTCGACGTCCAGCGGGCTCGCGATCCATCAGCTCGCGGGCACGGCGCAGGTGCGCGAGGTGGACGAGCTCGAGCGGCGTCATAATGCCAGCGTAGCAGCGTGCTAGGGGAACGCCGCCCCGGATATCTTGGGCCGCCGTCCTTACGACGTACCCGCACATCATCAGATCGTTAGACATTGTAAAGTCATTGGTATGAGACCTATCGTGCCAATAAGAATGGTCGGGGAAAACCAGGTAGCAGGGTGATCGGTCATGAGCGGGCCGCTGTACAGGAAGATTGCCGACGACCTCCGCCGCAAGATTGAGTCTGGTGAGCTAGCGCACGGAGTGCGGCTCCCGACGGAGGACCAGCTCATGGACTCCTACCATGCATCTCGAAACACCGTCCGCGGCGCTCTCAGGGAGTTGACGACAGGTGGGCTCGCGTACACGCTGCACGGCAAGGGAACGTTTGTCTCCGAGCAAGTCACCCCGATCGTCACGACCCTGACCATTGACCCGAATACAGGCAGGGGGGGAGGTGATGGCGGAGGCGTAGTTTACACGTCGCTGATCGCCTCGAGCGGAAGGTCGTCAACCATAGCCGAACCGCGCGTGGAGATCAGTAAAGTCGGCCCGATGGCTGCCCGGTGCCTGAGAATCCCTCAAGACGCAGATGTCATCGTCCGGCATCAGGAGATGTATGTGGACGGCCTCCCTTGGTCACAGCAAGTCTCGTACTACCCCAGGAGTCTCGCGGATCGCGCTCCCCGGTTGCTGGATACGGACGACATCAAGGAGGGGGCGATGGCCTACCTGGCAGAGCATGGTATCCGGCAGGTCGGTTATCGCGACGAGATCGAATGGCGATTCCCCAACGAGAGCGAGATCGCGTACTTCGACCTCCCTGCAGACAGGCACATCCAAGTGGTCGAGGTCCGGCGCAGCGCTTTTGATCAATACAGGACGCCGGTACGTCTCAGTGTCACTGTCTATCGAGCCGACAGGAACCAGTTCGCCATCAATGTTGGAGATGTGCCGCTCAGCGACCTGCGCTAAAGGGAAGCGTCCACATCATTAGAGTCATTCTAATGTCTCTCTTCATTCCCCTCCATCCGCTTATTCCTCGTTTTTCTTCACGCTTGACACCGGAACTTTCCGCCGAGTACTAATGGATATGACCGTCGGGACGGACGGCAGTAAGGAGGTGTCACACATGTTGATGTTCCTTGTGGGCGCGCTCCTGGGCGTAATCCTAGGCGGCACGCTCTGCGTCGGTTATCTTCGCAAAGAGATTACAGCAGATATCGGTCCAAGGCTCAAGAGGGTCCAATTCCAGCTCGACAACCTCGAGGCCGCACTGAACCTCGCCATTACTACTCGGTATGCGGAGCTAATCACCCAGCCCGCTGTTGGTCCGCTGGCCAGATCACAGAGCGCCGACCGTTAGCAAAGCCATCAGAAAAGGGCCACTTCCGCCAATTGAACGTATGGCGAAAGTGGTCTTTTGGTTAATTCTTCGTCGCTCTGGTCGAAGCACGCCGTGAGACCTGGCTTGGGCCACGCGCACACCCTGCCGTACGACGCTGCCCTCATCGAGCCCTATCAGTCCGGCCGCCCGCTGCCCGGCTCGTCGAGCGCCGCGGCTTCGGCCACGCCAAGAAGCTCACGCCGTCCGTCATCGCCGCCACCCCGACCGAGTTCATCGCCAGCGGCGAGCACGCGGCTATCTGACATGGAGATCGGCCACGGGCACGCGACCGCCCTCGTTGGCTACGCGCTGGCGCAGCGGGCGGCGGGCGGAACGGAGGGACCCCCGTGAGGAAGGTCGTCGCCGGGCTGTTCAGGACGCTCGAGTGACCGCCGCCGAGAAAGCGGTCGTGACCAGCCGCCCGCTGGGCGATCCCGGCTGAGGCCCCACGACGGTGATCACCGGTGACGTGGCCGCCGCCATCACCGGCGTCGTCGCGCTCCGGTACTCCGGCCGGGGCTTATGACGCTTTAGCTGTAAGGCGCTGCTGCGCGTCCCTGATCACCTGTTCGGCGGCGGCGCGGTCCTGCCAACCGCGGACGTCGGTGGACTTGCCCGGCTCCAGTTCCTTGTAAATATCGAAGAAGTGGCCGATCTCGGCCGTCATGTGCGCCGGCACGTCCTCTAGGTCCTGGATGCCATCCATCCGCAGGTCATTCGAGACCACCGTCAGCACCTTGGCGTCTGGCTTGCCCCCGTCAAGCATCCAGAACACCGCGATAGGGCGGACCGTCACCAGGCAGCCAGGGAACGTCGGCTCCTCCAGCCAGACCAGCGCGTCCAGCGGCTCCCCGTCCTCGGCCATTGTGCCGGTGATAAACCCGTAGTCCAGGGGGTAACGCGTCGAGGTGAACAGCATGCGGTCCAGCCGGATGCGCCCGCTCTTCGGGTCCATCTCGTACTTGTTCCGCGATCCCATCGGGACCTCAACGAGGGCGTCAACGTCCATAGGGCCATGCTCTCACACCCTAGATCCATCAATTCATATTGATGTACCATCCGATCGTGGCTGTGACAGGCGATGCTGTCCCGCCTCCCCTCCGGCTGATCGCCGACCCGGTGCGGTGGCGGCTGCTGCGCGAGCTCGCCGGCGGTGACCTGCGGGTCAGGGAGCTGGTGGGCGCGGTCGGCGAAGCGCAGAACCTCGTCTCCTATCACCTACGCCAGCTGCGTTCCGGCGGGCTGGTGACCGCGCGCCGCAGCAGCTTCGATGGCCGCGACACCTACTACAGCCTCGACCTCGCCGGCTGCGCGCACGCGCTGGCGCAGGCCGGGGCGGCGCTGCACCCGGGGCTCGCGTCCGCGG
>NZ_JBARCR010000491.1:0-2929 GCF_049794275.1 Trebonia sp. | reverse complement strand
GCAGTCGCGCCAGCTCATTGACCGGGCTCTAATCAGCAATTAGGCGCAATCGCACTGCGCAAGGCATTGCGTAATTCGCTACCAGGGTTCAACATAGTTGAAATTGCGTGACCTCTGTCACATCCAGCCGGTCGAGGACGCCGAGAGGACCCGATGACTGAGCCCACAGCAACCCCCAGCGCCCCAGGAAACCCGCAGCACGCCGCGGCGACGCGGCGGGTGAACCCGGTGGCCGCCCACCCAATCACGTCGATCGCCATCTTCGTGCTCGTCACCGCCGCCATCCTGGGCACGCTGATTGTCCCGATCTACGCCCGCATCACGCCGAAGCTCGGCGATTTCCCCTTCTTCTACTGGTACCAGCTGATCTACATGCCTGTGGTGGCGCTGGTCCTGTGGATCACGATGCTGCTGCAGCGCAGGCTGCGGCGGCCAGACGACACGGGCACTACGGGCACTGCCAGTGACCCGGTTGCGGGAGGCGTGCGATGAGCAACGTCAACACCGTCGTTTTCACGATCGTCGTCGTCCTGTTCGTCTTCGTCACCTTCATCGGCTTCGCCGCCGCCCGCTGGCGCAGGGCCGAGGACATGCTGCACCTCAACGAGTGGGGGCTGGGCGGGCGGAGCTACGGCACGTTCATCGGCTGGTTCCTGCTCGGCGGCGACCTGTACACGGCGTACACGTTCATCGCCGTGCCCGCGCTGGTGTTCGCCTCCGGCTCGATCGGCTTTTTCGCGGTCTCCTACACGATCATGGTGTTCCCGATCGCGTTCATCTTCCTGCCCCGGCTGTGGTCGGTCTGCCGGGTGCACAACTACATCACGCCCGCCGACTTCATCAGGGGCAGGTACGGCTCCCGCGGCCTGTCGCTGGCGGCGGCCTGCACCGGGATCCTGGCGCTGCTGCCGTACATCGCGCTTCAGCTCGTCGGCATCCAGGCGGTGCTGACCGTGATGGGCGTGGGGACCTCCTCAAGCAACAAGTACGTCCAGGACATCCCGCTATTCGTCGCCTTCGTCGTGCTGGCGATCTACACGTACGTGTCGGGACTGCGCGCGCCGGCGGCGATCTCCTTCGTCAAGGACACGCTGATCTACGTGTTCGTCATCGTCGCGGTCTTCTACATCCCGACCAGGCTGGGCGGCTGGGGCCACATCTTCGGCACCGCGCAAACGCACTTCGCGGCGATCAACCCCGAGACCAAGAAGCCGAACGGCACGTTCATCCCCACCTCGAAGTCCATCGGCAGCACTCAGTTCGACTTCGCCACGCTGGCGCTCGGCTCTGCCCTCGCGCTATTCCTCTACCCGCACACGATCACCGGCGCACTCGCCACCAAGCGGCGCAACGTGGTCAAGCGGAACATGGCGCTGCTGCCGGCCTACTCGGTCCTGCTCGCCTGCATCGCGCTGTTCGGCTACATGGCGCTCACCGACAAGACCACCGCCGCGGAGGTCAAGAAGGCAGGCAACACGCAGCTCGCGGTGCCGTACCTGCTCCAGCACATGTTCCCGAGCTGGCTCACGGGGATCTCGTTCGCCGCGATCATCATCGGCGCCCTGGTGCCCGCGGCGATCATGGCGATCGCTGCGGCGAACCTGTTCACCAGGAACATCTTCAGGGAGTACTTCAAGCAGGACGCCTCGCCCCGGCTGGAGACGCGGGTGTCCCAGTGGGCATCCCTCGTGGTCAAGTTCGGTGCGCTCGCGTTCGCGGTCTGGCTGCCGCACACCTTCGCCATCAACCTCCAGCTGCTCGGCGGCGTGTGGATCCTGCAGCTCCTCCCGATGCTGGTGGGCGGCCTGTTCACCCGCTGGTTCCACCGCTGGGCGCTGCTTATCGGCTGGGCGGCCGGCATGATCTACGGCACGATCGCGGCGTACAACGTGTCCAGCCCGACCTCCTCGCACTGGGCGTCGTCGACGGACATCGTGTTCGGGCACAGCATCTACATCGGGGTCACCGCGGTGGTCATCAACATCGTCCTTTCGGTGGTGCTGACGCTGATCATGAAGGCCGTCAGGGTCCCCGGGGGCGCCGACGAGACGCTGCCGCACCAGTACACCGCCGACCCCGTGGATGCCCCGGCGCCCGAGCCCGCGGGCGTAGGGGCATCCGCCTCCGACTGACCAGGCAGCCAGGCGTTAACCGGTGGTAACGTCAGCCGGGTGACGCTGATATCAGGACATGGCGGCACGCAGGCCGTCGCGGTCGCGCGACGGTACGGCGTGACCGCCATGTTCACTCTCTCCGGCGGCCACGTGTTCCCGCTGTACGATGCCGCGGTCAAGGCGGACCCGCCGCTCCGGCTCGTGGATGTGCGGCATGAGCAGACCGCGGTCTTCGCCGCCGAGGCCACCGCCCGGCTGACCCGCGCGCCGGGGCTTGCCGTGGTCACCGCGGGACCCGGGGTGACCAACAGTGTCAGCGCGGTCACCACCGCCTGGTTCAACGGCGCGCCGGTCGTGCTGCTCGCCGGCCGCGCCCCCGACTACTTGTGGGGCAGGGGCGCGCTGCAGGAAATGGACCACGTCCCGCTGCTCGCGCCGGTCACCAAGCGCGCGTGGACCGAGCATGACAAGCTGTCCGTCGCGGCGTCGGTAGACGAGGCGTTCCGGCTGGCGCTGACGCCGCACCGCGGGCCGGTGTTCTGCGACTTCCCGCTGGAGACGATCTACGCCCAGGCCGAGGTAGAGCTCCCCGACGGCCCGATGCCGGCCCCGGCAGGCCCGGACGCCGATGACGTGGCCCGCATCGCGGCACTGCTCGCCGCGGCGCGCCGTCCGGTGCTGGTGCTCGGCTCCGACGTGTGGCTCGGCGGCGCGGAAGAGGCCGCCCGCGCCGCCGCGGAAACGCTGCGGCTGCCGGTCATCACCAACGGCCAGGCCCGCGGCGTGCTGCCGCGCGGCCACGAGCTGCTGGTGAC
>NZ_JBARCR010000490.1:0-2012 GCF_049794275.1 Trebonia sp. | reverse complement strand
GGTCCGCACGGCCGGCGCCTGCGCGGCCAGCCCCGCGATGAACGGGTCCACGTGCCGCCGCGGCTCAGGCACCCCTGCCAGCGTCAGTGTCTCCAGGACGATCGCGCGGTCGGTGCGGCCCGCCATCGGCGCCGTCGTCTCCAGCGACCGCCCGAACAGCTGCAGGAACACCACCGAGTACATGTCGGCGCCGACCCCGCCGGCGTTCAGCAGAGTGCCATCGACATCCCAGAGCACAAGAAGATCCCGCGCCGCACCGCCGGACGTATCCCCCACGAGGCACAATCGTAAATCCGCGGGGTCATGGGAGGCGCAACCGCCCATTCGAAGACACCGTGTCCGCCACCCGCGACCTAACCAGCGCGCGCCGCCCCACGGCATAGACTCCCCCTATGCCAGGTCGGATTCGCCAGGAAGACATCGCCGCGGTCCGAGAGCGGTCAGCCATCGCCGACGTGGTGGGGGAGTACCTGCAGCTGCGCCCGGCGGGCGGCGGCTCGCTCAAGGGACTGTGCCCGTTCCACGACGAGAAAACGCCGTCGTTCAATGTGACGCCAGGGAAAGAGCTCTACTACTGCTTCTCCTGCACCGCGGGCGGCGACGTCATCAAGTTCGTCCAGGAGATCGAGCACCTGTCGTTCGCGGAGGCGATCGAGCGCCTGGCGGCGCGCGCGGGCGTGGAGCTCCGCTACGAGCAGGGCGGCTACGTGCCCGGCCAGGAGACCAGCCAGCGCCGCCGGCTGATCGATGCGCACCGCGCTGCCGTTGATTTTTATTCCGAACGGATCCGTGGTGACTCCGCCTCCGCCGCCCGGGCCTTCCTGGCTGAGCGGGGCTTTGAGCTGTCCGACGCCGAGCGGTTCGGTGTCGGGTACTCCCCGGCGGCGTGGGACGAGCTCACCAGGCACCTGCGCGGCCGCGGGTTCACCGACGAGGAGCTGCTCAAGGCGGGCCTGGCCAGGCAGGGCAGGCGCGGCCTGATCGACATGTTCCGCGGTCGGCTGATGTGGCCGGTGCGGGACCTGACGGGGGAGACGATCGCGTTCGGTGCCCGCAAGCTCGACCCGGATGACGACGGCCCCAAGTACCTGAACACGCCGGAGACCGCGCTGTTCAAGAAGGGCCACGTGCTGTACGGGGCGGACCTGGCGAAGCGGGAGATCGCGCACCGGCGGCAGGCGGTGATCGTCGAGGGGTACACCGACGTGATGGCCTGCCACCTGTCCGGGGTGCCGACCGCGGTGGCGACCTGCGGCACCAGCTTCGGCGAGGACCACGTCAAGGTCCTGCGCCGGCTGATCATGGACACCAACGGCAGCGACGGCGAGGTGATCTTCACCTTCGACGGGGACGCGGCCGGGCAGCGGGCCGCGCTGCGCGCGTTCAGCCTGGAGGAGAAGTTCGTCACCCAGACGTTCGTCGCCGTGCAGCCGGACGGCCTCGACCCCTGCGACCTGCGGCTCAAGCACGGCGAGGGCGCGGTGCGCGACCTCGTCGCCAGGCGCGTCCCGCTGTTCGAGTTCGCCATCAAGAGCGCGCTGGCCAAGCACGACCTGGACACCACCGAGGGCCAGCTCGCCGCTCTCGACGAGGCCGCGCCGATCGTCGGGCGGATCAAGGATCCCGGGCGCCGGGCCAGGTACGCGGTGAACCTGGACCGCTGGCTCGGGCTCATGGACGAGCGGTTCGTGCTGGACAGGGTCCGCCAGCACGCGGGTGGCGGCCGGGGCGCCGGACGAGACGGCCGCGACCGTTCTGTCGACCCGTCGACCGCGCGGGGCGCGGACGGCCAGCGGGGCGCGGACGGGCAGCAGGGCAGACCCTACGACCGGTCGGACCCGGTGCTGCGGGTGGAGCGAGAGGCGCTCAAGCTGGCGGTGCAGTGGCCGGCGCTGTGCGGCCCCGAGTTCGACGCGCTCAGCGCGGCGGCATTCACCGTTCCGGTGCACGGCGCGGTGGCCGGGCTGGTCGCCGGCTGCGGCGGCGTGGTCAGCGCCGGCCGGGCCAGGGAC
>NZ_JBARCR010000489.1:0-1587 GCF_049794275.1 Trebonia sp. | reverse complement strand
GTCCATGGCCTCGAGCTGGTCCTGGATCTCCGGGGTACTGGGCAGGAACCCGCGGACCCGGTCGAGGATGTCCTTGGTCTCGCGGAAGCCGTTCCGGGCCTGGTTGATCAGGTCCGACCCGATGTTGATGGTGGTGCTGACGGTCTGGCGGAGCTGGCTGATCTCGCGGGTCTGCTCATCGACCTTGGAGGCGAGGCGCTCGAACTCGAAGCCGCCGATCTTCAGCCGCTGGGCGTCGGGAAGCAGCAGCAGCGCCACGGCGGCCAGCACGTAGATGAAGTCCGTGACGTCGGGCAGGCCGCACGTCGACGTGGTCGTCGCCTTCCCGCCGGCGGTGACGGTCACGATCTGGCAGGACAGGTGCGTGCCCGCCGCCAGCCAGTAGGCGAACACGGCCAGGGCGGCGAGCACCAGGGCGAGCGCGAGCCCCCACCGGACCGCGCGGGTGGACTCGACCCAGCCCTGGCGCCCGGACCGCTCGGTGGGCTCGCCGGAACGGGTGGTATCGGATGTCACCCTGCCTATCTTGGCCCGCCTCAGAAATGCGCGTGCAAATACGGCAACGCTCGCGGGAACAGCGTCCGCAGCCGCTCCGCCGCCTCACCGGCCGCCTGCCCGAACCCCCTGATCGCCAGCTCATCAGGATCGAGGACCCCGTAGACCAGCCCGGACAGTCCGGCCGCGGTCAGCGTCGCGTCAGGAACGAGCCCCGTCGCCCGCCGCGCGTCCAGCAGACCAGACGAGCCGTCAAGCTCGTAGTGCCCGGCGATGAACGGATCGTCGACCACCTCCACGGCAATGTGAGCCGATCCGACGGGCATCCCGGCGAGCCCTTCGACCGACAGCACGCGGCCCATCGGCGCGAGGGACGTCGGGAACGCGACGTTAGAGCTGATCTCCGCGGCGAAGTCCGTCCCCCACAGTTCCGGCGTCTCGCCGGGCGGAACGACGACCGACACCTTCTCCACCTGACCGGCATGGGTGCCGAAAAATCCCAGCAGCAACGCCCTGCCAAGCGGACTCGCGGTCAGCAGGTCGCCGGCCGTCAGGTCACCGCCATAGCCGGATATCTCGTAGGTGACGGCCCCTATCAGCGCGTCGCCGGCCCAGGCCGTAGCGAGCCAGCGGTCCTCAGCCAGCCGGAATCGCTCCATCCGGGAGCCCGGCAGGACAGCGAAGCCATGCCGCGCTGCCAGCAGGCGCTCGAGGAGGCCGCGATAGGCGTTGTAATGCTCTTCGATCGTTCCCCAGCGGACGTCCCCCGCGAGGGAAGCCGAGCGCAGCCACGCCACGCTGGACAGCGGGAAGACGACGGTCTTGGCCTGCGGCAGCCCCACGAAACCGTGCCGCTCGTAAAACGACGGGCGGAACGGGTACAGCGTGCTCACCGGATGCCCGTCGTCCCGCATGATGCCGAGCAGTTCGGTCACGAGCGCGCTGGCATACCCGCGCCGTCGTGCCTGCGGCAACGTGGCGACACCGGCGATGCCCGCCATCCGAAACACAGTTCCCCGGACGTTCTGCCGCATCGGCACCGCCGACGCGGACGCCACCGCGACGCCATCGTCCTCCGCGACCACCGTGATG
>NZ_JBARCR010000488.1:0-3994 GCF_049794275.1 Trebonia sp. | reverse complement strand
GCATCCCCGGCGCCCCCAGCGCCCCCGGCGCCCCGGGCAGCCCGGCCGCACGTGGTCGCCTTCGACCTGATCCGCCTGGTCATCATGGCGTTCGTGGTCGGCGTGCACACGCTGGCGTTCGGCGGCGGCCAGGTCACCGTGGTGCTCGGCGCGGTCACCACGATCTTCCACACGAGCCGCGAGCTGTTCTTCCTGCTGACCGCGCTGGTGCTGACCTACAACTACGGGCACCGCGGGCAGGTGCGCTGGCTGCGGTTCTGGCGGCGGCGGTACTGGCTGGTCGTGCCCGCGTACGTGGCGTGGAGCCTGATCTACTACGCGTTCGACGGCCCGGGCCGCGGGCCGTTCCCGGCCGCGTTCGCCCGTGACCTGCTGCACGCGGGCGCCCGGTACCACATGTACTTCCTGCTGGTCACCATGCAGGTGTACCTGCTGTTCCCGGTGCTGCGCTGGGTGCTGCGCAAGACCGCGGGCCACCACGTGGCGCTGTTCGCGGCCGCCTGCGTGTACCAGCTGGCGCTGACCGCCGCGTTGCAGCACCACCTGGTGCGCACCGGCCCGGTTGCCGAGTGGCTGAATGGCGCGGGGTCAGGCGTCTGGCTGGACAGCTACGTGCTGTACGTGGTGGGCGGGGCGATCGCCGGCTGGCACTTCGAGCAGATCTGCGCCTTCACCCGGCGGCACGCCTCGGCGCGGACCGTGTCCCTGGTCGCCGGGATCGGCGTCGTGGCCGGGCTCGGCGCCTACTTCGCCGAGATCTACCTGGGCGGCGCGACGCCGGCCGCGGCCAGCGCGGTGTTCCAGCCGGTCGTGGTGGTGGAGGCGCTGGCGTTCGGGTGGGCGCTGCTGGCCGGCGGGCTGCTGTGGAGCGACCGGGGGGCGCCGCACCGGAAGTTCTTCGCGGCGGGTTCGGCGAGCTCGTTCGGCATCTACCTGGCACATCCGCTCGTGCTGCAGGGCCTGCTGTACGTGGCTGGCGCCGTCGGCGTGCTGGCCGCGGTGCGCGGCGCGCCGGCCGTGCTCGAACTGCTGGCGCTGCTCTGCGTCGCCGTGCCTGTCGTGTACGGGGCGTCGTGGCTGATCGCCTCGGCGGCACGCCGCACGCCGCTGAGCCTGCTGCTCACCGGGCGCGAGTACCGTCCGGCAGGTGATCGCCGGGGACTGTGGAGGCCGAGGCTGATGGCAACGTTGACGCGCCGGACGCTGATCCTGGCCGTCGCGTTCGTGTGCACGTTCGGCGTCGCGTCGTTCGCGAGCGCGAACATCATCAGCGAGCTGCAGCGGACGACGTACACGGCGACGTACTCGATGAAGGTCGGCACCATGACCCGGAGCTATGAGGTGATCGGCCCGGTCGCCGCGCTGCCCGATTCCGCGCCGGTCATCGTGGTGCTCTCCGGGATCGCCGCCCCGGTTAGCTACGAGGTCAAGCGGGACTACCTGACGCCCTACGTCAACACGGGCCAGGCGGAGCTGGTCTACCCGGTGGGATACAAGATGTCGTGGAACGCGGGCGGCTGCTGCGGCCAGGCGGCGCAGCACGACGTCGACGACGTCGCGTTCATCACGTCGCTGGTCGCGGCCGTGGACCCCGGCCATAGGCACCCGATCTACGTGGTCGGGTACAGCAACGGCGGCCGCCTCGCCTACAAGCTGGCGTGCAGCGCGCCCGGCCTGTTCGACGGGACGGCGGTGGTGAAGGCGGATCCCGACCCGGGCTGCGTGGTCAGCCGCTCGCTGACGATCCTGCAGATCGCCGCGCTCGACGACACCGCCGTGCCCTATGCCCCAGGCGACAAGGGCAGGGAGTCGCCGCCCGCGACCGTGCAGGTCGCCGCGCTGCGCGCGGTCGACGGGTGCAGCGAGTCGTCCGCCAAGACACCGCACAGCGCGATGACGCTCACCACGTGGGCTGATTGCTCGAGCGGCGCCAGAGTCGGGTTCGCGGTGTGGAACAGCGGCGGCCACGGCTTCCCGTGGCCCCAGGGGAGCACGCCCAGCGCCGCGCAGGTCATCTGGTCCTTCTTCACGAAGACGGCGCTCGCGCCGCTGCCGAAGTAGCCCGTTCCCACCCCGGACCCCAGACCACCCGCGCGCTCCGGAACCCTAGACCGCCCCCGCCCTCCGGGCCCCTAGTTCGCGGCTGTGCTAGCGCTGACAGGCTAGGAGCTCTCGGCCTGCACCCACGGTGTCACGTCCAGCCGCTGTGCGTAGAGCCGCTCGTAGAACGGCCGGTGGTGGGCGGCGAACCGGGCCAGCTCGCTGGAGTTCTCGACGGTGTGCGGGTACACGCGCTCGCGCCGCTCGAAGCCGGAGCTGGCGCTGACGTCCGCGTGCCAGCGCGCGGACCGGCGCCACTCAGGCCGTTCACCGGGCTGCCAGGTGAGCGCCCGCGGGATGAAGGGCAGCCCAACGGCCGCGCAGTACGCCGCCATCGTCGCCCCGGGTCGTGCCACGAGGTCATCAGAGTCGATGACAACCGAAGCGTCCCCCCCGGCATCGCGGACCGCGGCCTGCACCTCGCACAACCTCTCCAGCCCGATCGCGGTGATGTTCGTGCCGGGGTACAGCGCGTAGCTGGACGCTGCGATCTCCTCGGGACGGCGGATGAGGAATGCATGCCGGGCCTCAGCGAGGAAGCGCCGGTCGGCGAGCACGTCCCTGACGCAGGCGGCCGGGGGGTGGTCCTTCAAGAACACCCTCATGTGCTGCGTTTCATCACGCAGCCAGGCGAGGAGCGACAGGGGCGAATCGAACGTTCGCGGTCCGGCATCAGTCTCGCCATAGTCCCTTAGATTGCAGAACGGCTCGTGCAGTACGGTCATATCGCCGCGCTCAGCCATCGACCGGAAGAAAGCCGTCGATCGCGCTCGCGGTGCACTCCACAATGCGAACACCGCCATGGGCGCAACGTACCCCTGAACGCAGCTACTGGACCCTAGACCACCCCCGGTAGACCCTAGACCACCCCCGGCCCTTCGGAATATCCTTAGCAGAGCTAACCTTATGTAGGTAGCACAGGAAACGATGGGAGTGGGCGCAGCCGACCGTGACAGCCGTCCAGGATGCTGACCAGACGCAGCCGGGCCGTCCGCCGATCCGCCATAACCGTGCCTCCCGCACCATGGCATCCCTGTCGCACCGCAACTACCGGCTGTTCTTCTTCGGCCAGCTGGTCTCGCAGGGCGGCACCTGGATGCAGACGGTGGCGCAGTCGTTCCTGGTGCTGGGACTAACCCACAGCGGAACACAGCTCGGGCTCACCACGGCGGCTCGTTTCCTGCCGGTACTCCTGTTCGGCCAGGCCGGCGGCCTGTTCGCCGACCGAGCCGACAAGCGCCGGGTGCTGTACGTCACCCAGGCCTCCGCAGGCCTGCTGGCCGCGGCCTTCGCCGTGCTCACCGGCACGCACGAGATGAGGCTGTGGACCGTCTACGTGCTGGCCCTCGCGCTCGGCTTCGTCAACGTCTTCGACAACCCGGCGCGGCAGAGCTTCATCTCGGAGCTGGTCCCCCCTGACGACCTGCCGAACGCCGTGACGCTCAACTCGGTGTCGATGAACATAGCGCGGGTGTTCGGCGCGGCGCTCGGGGGAGTGGTGGCTGCCGCGTTCGGGCTGGTGCTGTGCTTCGGCCTCAACGCCGTGTCGTTCGGCGCCGTGCTCGCCTCGCTGGCCGTGATGCGCGCCGCCGACTTGTTTCCCGCGCGCCGCATCACCAGGGAACCCGGCCAGATCAGGCAGGGCCTGCGCTACGTCCGCGGCACTCCCGAACTGCTCATCCCGCTCGTCATGATCGCCGTCATCGGCGCGCTGGCCTGGGAGTTCCCGGTGTCGCTGCCGCTGATGGCGAGCAAGGTCTTCGGCGGTGGCGCCGCCGCCTACGGCGTGATGGCCTCGGTCATGGGGGTCGGCGCGGTGGTCGGCGGCCTGATCTCGGCCGCGAGGCCCCGGCCCAGGGCCCGCGCGCTGTGCCTGGCCGCGATGGGCTGGGGC
>NZ_JBARCR010000487.1:0-3007 GCF_049794275.1 Trebonia sp. | reverse complement strand
AGCACGCCCGAGATGCCGCCGAACAGGAAGTTGACGAAGAACGCCATCGCGAACAGCATCGGCACGGTGAGCCGGATCTTCGCCTTCCAGAACGTGCCCAGCGCCACCAGGAAGATGAACCCGGTCGGTATCGAGATCAGCTCCGTGGTCAGCATGAACAGCGGCCGCATGTCCGGGTTTATGCCGGACATGAACAGATGATGCTGCCAGACGAAGAACGAAAGGATAGCCACGCCGAACATGCCCGCCGCGGCGATCTTATAGCCGAACAGCGGCTTCCTGGTGAAGACCGGGAGGAGCTCGCACACGATCCCGAAGCCCGGCAGCGCCAGGATGTACACCTCAGGGTGGCCGAAGAACCAGAACAGGTCCTGGTACAGGTACGAGCTGCCGCCCAGCTGGTTGATGAAGAACGCGGTCTGCGCCGTGCGGTCGGTGATGATCATGTACATGCCGCCCACCAGCACCGGGGCGGCCAGCACCAGCAGGAAGCCGGTGGTCAGCATCGCCCAGACGAACATCGGCAGCCGGCTCCAGCGCATGCCGGGCGCCCGGTAGCAGATGATCGTGACGATGATGTTGAAGCCGGCCAGGATGATCGAGACGCCCATCAGGCCGAACGCGAACGCGTACGAGTCCATGCCCTCGCCCGCCTGGATCGACAGCGGCGCGTACCCTGTCCAGCCGGTCGGGAAGCCGCCGAGCAGGAAGCTGGACAGCAGGATCACGTAGGCGCACGGGGTGAGCCAGAAGGACAGCGCCTCGAGCCGCGGGAACGCGACCCGCTTCGAGCCGATCATCAGCGGCACCAGGTAGTTGCCGAACGGCCCGACGATGACCGAGGTCATCATCATCATCATCATGGTGCCGTGCTCGCCGACCACCTCCAGGTAGGCGGTCGGGCTGAGCACGTGGTACGACGGCGACAGCAGCTCGGTCCTGATCGCCATGGCCAGCAGGCCGCCGGTGAAGAAGTAGACCAGCATGCCGACCAGGTACTGGATGCCGACTACCTTGTGGTCGAGCGTGTACCGGAAGTACCGGGAGAGGCCGCCGACGGCGTCCCGCTCCTCCTCAAGTTGCGGTATCGGCCGGCCGAGCATCTGCCGGACCAGGTCGTTGAACACGCCGAGCCCGATCAGCCAGCCGAGCACCAGGAAGGCGTAGCCGAGCACGATCGCCGTGTCGTTGCCGTCGGGCGCCCCGCCGCCCGTCGCCACGAAGCTCGGGGTCATGAAGTTGCCGAGCCAGTGCCCGATGGCATAGCCGATGACCGCGCCGATGAGCGCGGTGTGCCATGCCGGGCGCAGCCACCAGGGGCGCTGCTTGGGTGTGCCGCCAGGCTCACGTCCGCCGGGCGCCTGCGCGCTTTCCGGCTGGGTTTCGATGGCCATATAAGTTACCTCGCTACCTTTCGCCGGATCAGGGCTGCTCTGGGTCGGCCGGGTTGTAGTAACCGCCGCCCGCGCTGGTCAAGCCGAGCTCCTCGTTCACCTTGCCCACGTTGGCGATGACGGTCGGGTCGTAGGTCAGCGCGTACGGCGGCAGTATCTTCGTCAGCGCGGCGAGCTGTATCTCCGTGGCATGCGCCCAGGTCATGAAGGCGGCCACCGGCACGACCTTGCCGTAGTCGTACATCGCGCCGTGCCAGATGCCGCACAGCTCGGCGCATCGCACCACGAACTGGCCGGCCTGTTTCGGGACGGTAAACGTGACGTTGTTCACGCCCGGGTTGGCGTCGGCCTTCACGCCGAGCTGGTAGGCCCAGAAGCTGTGGATCACGTCCAGCGACGTGACGTTGAACCGCACCGGCGTATTGAGCGGGATCAGCAGGTCGGTGGTCTCGAAGCCGCCGAACTGCGGATAACGGAACGTCCACGCCCACTGCTGGCCGATCACCTGCACTTGCAGGATGTTGTTCGTGCCCGGCGTCCACGAGGTGTCCGAGGTCGCGGGCGGCATGCCGCGCTGGAAGATCGGCTGCGGCCCCTGGCCGGCGCCCGCGCCGGCCGGAGCGATGAGTTCGACGGTGCCGTACACCGCGAGGGCCAGGACGATCACGGAGGTCACGGTGATCCAGAGCGCCGTGATCCTCGTGTTGCCGTGGATCGGCGCGGCGTCCGTCTCGTCACCTGGCTTCTGCCGCCAGAAGGTAAGCGCCCAGCCGAGGTACAGCAGTATCCCGATCACCACGGGAGTGGCGATCGTGGCGAGCACCGTGATGTCGACCTGCTGGCTGGCCGCCGTGTTCGACATATCGCCCGGCGGGATGTGCGGGCCCCACACCAGCGCCACGAGCAGGCAGCCGATGATGCTCAGCACTATCCAGCTGACGAGCAGCCAGAGACCGTCTCGCCGCCCACTCTTCGAACCGACCGGGGCCGGCCCTGCCTCAGCGGCCATCAGGCCTGCACCTCCATTTGACCCATCATGTAACCGGGCGTGGCCATCGGCCCGCCGTTGCCGTCGACGAATCCGCCACCGCAGGGCACGAAGCACTGCCAGCGGAAGGTCCCGCCCGCCTTCGGCGTCTTGAAGCTGAACCTGACCACTGTGTGGGGAGCCAGCGCCTGGTCAGCGGTGTTCGCCACGCAGGGCGACGTGCCGCACAAGGCGTTGTTCTCCGCGACCGTGTTCGGCGACGCAACCGGCACGTTCAGTCCGAGGCCGGGGATCGCGAACGTGTGCTGGACCGAGCAGTCCGCCCACGAGTTGAGCAGCGAGATCGCCTGCGGAGCCGAGTACGCCTTGCCGTTGTAGTACCGCACGACCTCGACGTTGCCTGCTGTGCCGGTGACCTTGCCCCAGAGCGGGTTGCGCAGCGGCGTGCAGCCGTCGTAACCCAGGATGGTGATGTTCACCTGCGTGTACGCCGGGACCTTGAAGTACGTGGTGTGCAAGAACTGGCCGGTCGAAGGGTTCTTGATGAAGTACGACACCCAGTCCGGCTTGTCGGTCACCGTCGTCTGCGGGGTGGTCATCAGCGTGACGTTCACCTGGCCGTTGC
>NZ_JBARCR010000486.1:0-4197 GCF_049794275.1 Trebonia sp. | reverse complement strand
ATCTCGACATGCTGCTCGCGCTGCGGCATGAGCCAACTGACGCCGACCGCAAGGTCGTGGCCACCCTGGAGAGCATGCTCGATTCGAGCTTCACCCAGATCAACGGCGCGGGAATCGGGCTCGCCAGCACGGCCGCCCTGCTCAGCGACCTTGAACGTTACGATCTCGGCTGGTTCGTCGCGTGCCTGTGCACGCCGTTGATCGGCGAGGACCTGGCGGCTCAGCTGCCCAGGTACCGTCCCACGTCGCTGCTCGCCAGGGAAACGAATGGCGACGTAGGCGACCTGCTGCCCCGCTGGCATGCCCAGCTGAGCCACGCCGAGTCCGACGCCGACCTGAAAGCGATGAGCCGCCGCGTCGGCCGCCGCCTCGTGCGAACAGGATTCACCCTGGTCATGCCCCGCTGGGGCGGCTGGACGAGCGACCTGGACGAATCGGCGGCTGTCTTCGGTCGCTACTACCCGGAGCGCCGCGAGCAGATGGAGCTAGCGGCGGAAGCAGCCACGCAAACGACCGCGGACCGCTCAGCGCTCGGCATGCTCATCGACGACCTCGGCCCATGGCTGGCCGCCGAATACCTCGCAACGCACGGCAGGAAGACACCGAGGCCCTAACGTTGCCGCGCGCCAGCCAGATGCTCCGCCAGCGCGGCGCGGAACCCCGCCGGCTGGTCAAGGTGCGGACCATGTCCCGAGTCCTGGATGGCGGTTTCGCGATACTGCCCGCCCGCCGCGGCGTAGCCGTCCAGCAGGGCACGGGTTTGCCCGAGCATCGGCTGCGGCGGCCACGCGTCCGGCCCCGGCCACCCGGGAACCGCCCCGATGGACCCGAGGTAGGCGAGGTCGTACAGAGAGGTGTCGGACACGATGACGTCGTCCGTGCCCCGCAGCCACAGGATCGGCGGCTTGGGCGAGAGCGCCGCCAGGCTGGTGATCCGGAAATGGACCGGCGCCATGGTGTTCAGCACGCCACGGTCGCCGGGAACGAACCCTGGCCAGTCCGGCACCTGCGAAGAGGTACCTGGATAGTGGTCGTCGCCGGTCCGCGTCGACAGCATCGACTCCACGAAGATGTCGAGCTCGGGCGGCACGAAGGGCGGCTTCACATAGTGGGCAAGCAGCACTTGTCGCGGTGACGTGGGGCTGTCCGCGCTGCGGTCGCCCGCCGCCAGCCGCGCCACGAAGTCAGGATTGACGGAACCGCCGCCAGAACCCGCTCCGGACGGATCGCACAGCGTGCCCTCCGTCCCGCGGGTACCGCCGAATCCGCAGGGAGAGACGGGCGCCACCAGGGTCACGGACGCGGCGCGGTGAGCCGCGGGCCGTTCGGCGAGGTACTGCAGCACCACCCCGCCGCCCATGCTCCAGCCCACCAGGTGGACCGGAGGTAGCCCCAGCGCCTCGATGACCGCGGCCAGATCGTCGGCGTAGTCGCCGAGCCCGTGGGTCGCGTCCACCGGTTCCGGGTCCGTCTCGCCGAAGCCGCGCAGGTCCACCGCCAGCGGCCGGTAGCCGTCCGGCAGCGCGAGCATGGTCGGCTGCCAGAACAGCGACGACGACACGTTGCCGTGCACGAACAGCACCGGATCCCCGGTCCGCCCGGTCACCGACAGCACGGCCGCGGTCATCCGGCTGGTGGGCACCCGCTCGGCGGCAATGCCAGGCAGCAGTGTCTGCACTAGGAGGTCCTTTCCGCGACGACGACGCCCGCCGGTACGGGGTCGGCGTACAGCATGTCCACCAAGCCTGCCCGGCGGGCGAGCACCCGGCGCTGGTTAATGTAGCCCTTGTCGGTGATCTCCCCGGCGTCCAGGCTGGCCGGGCTCGCCAGCACGACGAGCCGCTCGACACGCGCCGCGGATCCCGCCGCGCCGTTGTGCTCGGCGAGCGCCCTGGCGAGCAGCTTGTGCAGCTCGCCGTGCACGATCAGCTCCCCGTCGGCCGCTGGCTCGCCGCCGAGCAGCCGCCTGGCCTCGGCCGCGTTCAGCCAGCCGAGCGCGGATACGTAGTCCCTGTTCTCCCCCGCGAGCACCGCGTCGGAGAGCACAGGGATCACGGACAGCAGCCTGGTGCGCACCGCGCCGACCCGGACGAACGTGCCGGACGCGAGCTTGAAGTCCTCGGCGATCCTGCCGCGGAAGACCAGCCCGGCAGAGAGGTCGGCTGGGTCGGCGAGCGCGACCGCGTCGCCGGTCCGGTAGAAGCCGTCGGCGTCGAACGCCGCCGCGGTCAGGTCCGGCCGGCCGAAGTAGCCGGGCGTCACCATCGGGCCGCGCACCCGGATCTCGCAGGCGTCGCCGTCGGCGGGCACCAGCTTGACCTCCGCGCCCGGCAGCGGCACACCGATGCAGCGGGCGTCGGTGAACGGGAAGTGCGCGCTGGTCACCGCTGGTGCGGTCTCGGTGGCGCCCCAGGACCCGGTGACCGGGATCTGGCGGCCGACGGTGTGTTCGGCGACGGCCGCGAGCCGGTCGCGGAGCGCGGCGGGCAGCGCGGCCGCGGCGTTGAACACCAGCCGCAGCCGGGAGAAGAAGCGGGCAGCGAACTCCGGGTCGGCTTCCAGCGCTGGCACCAGCTGCGCGTATCCCGCTGGGACGTTGAAGTAGATGGTCGGCGGCACGTCGGTGAGGTTCCTGATCGTCTGCCCGAACAGCGCCGGCACGGGCCGCCCCGCGTCGACGTACAGTGTGCCGCCCGAGCTGATCATCATGTTCAGGTTGTGATTGCCGCCGAACGTGTGGCTCCACGGCAGCCAGTCCACGATCACCGGCCGCTCCCAGCCGAGGAACGGCCAGGCCTGTCGGATCATCCGCTGGTTCGCGGCGAGCATCCGGTGCGTGTTCAGCACGCCCTTCGGCGCCCCGGTCGAGCCGGAGGTGAAAAGGATCTTCGCCGTTCCGTCCGGGCTGAGGTTAGCGAAGGCTGTCCGCACTGCCTCGCCCGGATTCGTATTCATCAGAACGGACAGTTGCTCCGCCTCGTCCCGGTGACCCGCGCTCACGACGGCGGGGATGCCCGGCAGCGCGTCGAGCGCCGCCTCGAAGGCTGCCGCGTCCGCGGCGAACACGGCACCCGGGCCGATCAGCCCGGCGATGTCCCTGATCCGTGCGTGGTCGCGGCTCTGCAGTGAGTAGGCGACGCTGACCGGTGCGACCGGGATGCCCGCCATCATTGCGCCGAGCGTCACCAGCAGGTGGTCCACGCCGTTGCCGGAGAGCACCAACAGGGGCCGGCCGGGGCCGAGGTCCCGGTCGAGCAGCGCCTGTCCAATGGCATCGGCCGCCGCGACCGCACGTCCGTAGCTGACCGTCCGCCAGTCACCACGGGCCCGTTCGGATATCAAAGGATGTTCGGGAGCGATCCCCGCCCATTCCCGCAGGCTATGCACCACCGTCACCGGATACTCGCCCAGTTCCTCGGCCGAGCGAAGCAGCAGTTCACCCGGCTCGCCGCCGTCAGCGGAGAGGACTCGCGGCGACGCGAACAGATCCCGGACGCCATCGCTGCTGGCCATTTCGCGCTCCCCTGTGACGCGCCCGGGCCGGGACCGGCCCAACATTCGACTATTGCCTTTGGGTCTGACTCCATCTTTGTAGCGCTTTTCGCGACGCGCCCACAAGGCTCTGTACATCCCCGGGACGGGCGGCTTATTATGAACACTGTTCATGAACGTTGTTCATAAAGGAGGAGATCATGACGGACACGCTCATCGTCAACACCGCGCAGGCCGAGGCGTGGAACGGCTACGAGGGAGAGCACTGGGCGGCCAACGACGACCGCTACGACATCGTCAACAGCGGCTTCAACGAGCCACTGCTCGACGCCGCCGGGATCGGCGAGACCAGCCGCGTGCTCGACGTCGGCTGCGGGAACGGGAAGCTGACCCGGCTCGCCGCCAGCCGGGCCCCGCACGGCCAGGCCACTGGCCTGGACCTATCCGGGCCCATGCTGGCCAGGGCCCGCGCCAGGGCGGCGGAAGAAGGCATCGGCAACGTGACCTTCGAACAAGGAGACGCGCAGGTCTACCCGCTTCCGCCGGGCGGTTTCGACGTGGCCGTCAGCCGGTTCGGCGTCATGTTCTTCGGCGACCCCATAGCGGCCTTCGCGAACATCGGCCGCGGCCTGCGGGCGGGCGGCCGGCTCGCCATCGCTTGCCTGCCCGACCTGTCCGGCACGGACCTCGGCCCAGTGTTCGCGG
>NZ_JBARCR010000485.1:0-4244 GCF_049794275.1 Trebonia sp. | reverse complement strand
CCTGGAGGCGGCATCGTGCTGAGGGCCGGAGTCGGAGCGGACAGCGACGGCGCGGGGCCGAAGTCGTCTGCCTCGAACTTGCGCAGCCTGCCGAGCGGCTGCCCCGACTCGGGCGCCGCCACCGACTCGGGCAGCCAGATCAGCGCGGTGAGACCACCGGACTGCGCGTGCCGCAGCCTGACCCTCACGCCGTGCCTGGCCGCCAGGCGGCCGACCACGAACAGGCCCATGCGGCGGGACACCGCGACGTCGACGACCGGCGGGTTGTCCAGCCGCCAGTTCGCGTGCGCCATCTCCTGCTCGGAGATGCCCACGCCGTTGTCGGTGATGTCGAGGAGCACGCCGCCACTGGTCAGCGGCTGGCCGGTCACGTACACCTGGGTGTCCTCCGGCGAGAACGTCGTCGCGTTCTCGACGATCTCCGCGACGAGGTGCACCACGTCGTTGACCGCCTGGCCGACGACCTGGATGCCGGGCTGGACGTTCAGCACCACCCGCTCGTACTGCTCGATCTCGGAGATCGCCGCGCGGAGCACGTCGACCAGCGGCACCGGCTGGCTCCACCGCCTGCTCGCCTCGTGGCCGGCGAGGACCAGGAGGTTTTCCGAGTTGCGGCGCATGCGGGTCGCCAGGTGGTCGAGCCGGAACAGGCTGCTGAGCCGGTCGGCGTCCTGCTCGCTTTGCTCCAGGTCGTCGATCAGCGCCAGCTGGCGCTCGATCAGCGACTGGCTGCGGCGGGACAGGTTGACGAACATGGCGTTCAGGTTGCCGCGCAGCATGGCCTCGTCGGCTGCCAGCCGGACCGCTTCCCTGTGCACCTGGTCGAAGGCCCGCGCCACCTCGCCGATCTCGTCGGTGGATGTCACGCCGATCGGCTCGATCTCGACGCTCTCGTCGCCGCCTTCGCTTTCGCTCAGCCGGCGCACCATATCGGGAAGCTTGCTGCCCGCCACCTCGAGTGCGTCGGCACGCAGCTTGCGCAGCGGCCGGATCATCGACCGCGCCACGAACGTGGTGATCAGCAGGACGAGGATCAGCAGCAGCAGCGTGACCACCGAAGTGATGATCGCGCTGCGCAGCGAGCTCGCCGCCAGCGAGTTGGCCTGCGCGGTGACCTGCCCGACCAGCCCGTCACTGACCTGGCGCATGTCTGAGATCTGCACGGCCTGCGTCTGGTACCAGCACTGCGCCTGCGACGTTTTGCCGCACGTCTGCGTCGTGCCAATCGTGGAGATCGACTGGTTCTTGCCCGTCAGGGCGACCGCGAGCGACTCTTCGCTCTTCGCGGCGTCCACCCGCGGGCCGCTGACGGTGTTGTTGAGGTTCTGCGCCTCGGTCACCGAGGCGTCCCCGATGAACTGGCTGGTGTCGGCCTGTTGCTGGGTCGCGGCCTGGTTCAGCGCGGTGAGCGCGACGGACGTCAGTCCCGGCGACGGGCTGGCCAGCGCCTGGTACAGGTAGGCGCGCTGCAGGGAGGCGTCATCCTCCATCCGCAGCAACGCGTTGAGCACCGTGACGTTGGTCTGCATCGAGGCGTTTCCCGTGCCGGCCGCGATGTCGTTACTGAACGTGTCGAACGGCCCGATCAACCGCTCGTCATACGTCTGGATGATCGCGAGCGGCGGGTACTGGGTCTTGAGCGCGGCCTGCCGGATCAGCGTCAGGTCGTTGATGCCGGCCAGCACGCCGTTGCTGAGGTCGAGCGCCGTCTGGGCACGGTAGCCGCTGTCGCCGGTGACGGCCGCGGCCTGCGAGCTGATCTCGGCGAGCGTGGCGTTCGTCGCGGCCTGAGCCTGGTTGACCTGGGCCTGCATCGCGGTGTTCGACTTGCCCGACGCGACAAAACCCGCGGTGATGTCCCGCTCATCGGCCAGCTGGCCGGCCCCCTTGACCACGAGGGCGTTGAGGTTCGCCAGCGTCTGCACGCGCTTGAAGGACGTGTAGTTCTCCACCGCGGTGGAGATCTGTATCGCGCCGAGGACAAGCGCGGTGAGCGTTGGCACCGCGATGATCGCGATGAGCCGCCAGCGTACTCGCCAGTTGCTCAGCGACCAGCGTGACCCGCTGCGTACCTGCTGGCTGGCGCCGCTGGCCTGGGACGGGGGCCGCCCGCCGACGCGGGCCGGCGTAACCGGAACTGGCAGGCCACTTTGTTCTGGGCCGCCAGGGCCGCCAAAGGCTCCCGCGCTGGGGCCGCCCTGACCTGGTCCGACGGCCAGCGGTCCGCCGTTCGGCAGACCACCGTCTCCGTTTGACGGAGACCCGGAAGGCGGCGGAGCACCGTTTCCGTTGGTCATCGATCGTCTACGCACTGCGCTCGCACCTCGCAGCTTTAAGCGCCACCTGGACCTCCACCGGGCAGCGAACGACGGAGCCGCTCATCATCGGCACGTCCCTCTCCCTTCCCTCAGCAACGATCGCTGCTGCACGGGCCGACAGGGCGGCCGAGACCCCTCTTCCAGCTAGCGTCACAAAACGGGTAGGGACATATAATCATCAATTGGGAGCCTCCGACTGGGCATTCACCCGGAATCACCCTGAACTTTGCCAAAGTCGAGTCCATGCTCTAGAACTTCGTCATCCGTGTAGAGCCTCGCGAACCCGTGAAATACGGGCGTCGAGCATCCGCCACACGGCGTGACCGCCTGCTCCCGCCGTGCCCGGGCGGCCACCGTGGCAGCGCTCGCACGCTGAACGCCGTACAAGATCGACGGTCGCCACCAGGCAATTAGCCGGCCTGGACCACGGTTAATCCCGGCTAATCCCGGCTGCGGGCTAGTTCCGCCGCCCAGCAGGCCGACCGATGACCGCGGTCCGGCGGTGCGGGAGACTCGGGCCCGGTTCCGCCCGGCGGGCTTAGCGCGGCCGCGCCAGCCATCCGGACGATCGGCCACGGCAGCGGACAATCGTCCCAAAATCCCTCGTTGCTTCCCGCGAGACAACTGACGGGTCTTTTGGCGGGGCGGATAAGGCTCGCTCTCCGACGACGGTTTAAATAACCATAAGGCCGTAAATTTCTGGCAGTTAATCGCCGGCCGCCTCCCCGGCACCGCTCCCCCGCCACCCGCGCGAGCGGCCCGCGGCCACTTCGCCCAGCCCAGGGCGACGTGCGGGGCGGGGCCGCACGCGGCTGCCGCTCGCCGGCGCCCGGCCGGAATAGTCGCGAACACGCGCCGCGAGATTTCGTGGCGAGTAGGGCGGACTCCGGCGGCAATGGCGGATCCATAGTCTGCTTGAGTCAGTTTTTCGCCCTGCCCTGGCCGGCCAAACAACGGGCGGGCGATGCGCCGGGCGCAATTGCGGAATGCGGCGGGTGCACTGCACACGATTGCTGCCTGACCCGAATGATTCGGTGCCGAAGTTTGCTAATTCAAGCGATGATCATTGCGGCCGGCGGCTGGGCCGTGGCGGCGATCACCCCGGCGGAGTAGGCGATCTCTAGAGCCAAGACGCTCTCGGGCGGTAAGGTAGCTGTGCAACAGCTAACCGCCCCATAGCAAGGAGATGGCGATCCTGACCTGCCCAGACTGCGGCGTCAAGGTGCAGCCGGAGGACCTGATCTGCTTCCGGTGTGGCGCTAACCTGCCGCACACACCGTACGCCGACGACGATATACCGTCGCCGACGGTCTCCCAGCAGTACCTCCGGCCGGGAGATGGCCGGGCCATGTGCCCCAACTGCGGCGCGATGGTGCAAGACCCAGCCGACGTGGTGTGCACCAACTGCAGGCAGCCGCTCCCTGGCGGCCGCCGCCGCATCTCTCCGATCGTGCTGCGGATCTCGTTCCCGACAGGAAACGTGGACGTGCCGGCGGGCACGTCCGTCATCCTGGGACGTGACCCGGCGCAGTCGCTCGTCGCCGCGGCGTTCAACCAGTACGACAACGTGTCACGGCGGCACGCGACGGTCATGGTCGATGATGGCGGCCGCGCCTCGATCCGCGACGAGGGGTCGACCAACGGGACCTTTGTCAACGGCGACCGGGTCCTGCCAGGGTCGGAGGTAAGGCTGGTCGACGGTGACCGTATCCGGCTCGCCGCGGACGTCACCGGTGACGTGTCGCTGCCCCGGGCCGAGCCAGACCCGGCGAGCCTCAGCCGCAACGGGTTCGTCTGACCGCTGGGCTCCGTTCCGCTTCTTCCTGGCGGGGCGTACCTGCGATCCCCGCCAGGAATATGCCGTAGATTCCACGTGCAGCTGTGTGCACGTGCATCCCGGAACGGATTAGTCATGTCGTCAGCGTC
>NZ_JBARCR010000484.1:0-2466 GCF_049794275.1 Trebonia sp. | reverse complement strand
GCAGAGCGCCGCGCGCACCGCCGCCCAGACCGCGACAACGGCCGCACAGGCGGCCGCGCAGGGAATGAACATCGCCGCTCAGACGGCGGCGGCGAATGTCAGCCAGGGCGCCAGGCAGGGCGTGCACACCGCCCGCACCTGGACCGCCCCCCGGCTGGAAAGCGCCGCCGACTACGTCACGGCGACCGCGGCTCCGAAGGTTTCTTCGGCACTGCGGAGCACGGCCCAGCAGGTCAGGGTCACGCCGCCGGATCCGCCCCGAAGGAGCATGCGGTCGGTACTAGCCTGGACGCTTCTCGGCGCGGGCATCGCCGCCGCGCTCGGCGCGGCCGGCGCGGTGATCCGGCAGCGCTACCAGAACGCGATGGCCGCCGACACCGAGGTGGACGAGACCGGAGAGACGCCGGCCCCGGCCGACGCCGCCAAGACGGACTCGGCGCCCGAGGCCGGGACCAGCACCGATGCGGGGGTAAACGGCCGAGTTTCCGCGTCCGGCCTCTAACGTCAGCACCGCAGCTGGCCTTAACCGATTCTGAAGTCACGATCGGATACGGTCTGTTCGTCGGCTAGGTGTGCAGAACCAGTCTCTCGCCGACGTTCGCACACACCTGCGGAGTGAACACCGTGAGTGACCGGGACTTGCGAGCCCCCGGGGTAACCCGGGGGCTCGTCTGGACCGCGGCGGCCTGCATCACTGTTTCGCTTCTCGTGATGATCGGCATTGCCGTCGCGGGACCTTCTATCAGCGTGCCAGAAATGGCGCACACGTCGGGCGGACCGCCCTGGTGGGCGTCGCTTGGCCTGCCAGACGACTTTGTGCTGTTCACGCTCTGGGCAGCGGCGATCCTGGCCGCCGTCGGAGTGGGCGCCGGCCTGCTCGCCGTCGCGCGCGGCGCGCGGCCGCCAGTGAAACCGCTGCTCGCCGCCTCGTTCATCGCCATCGCCGTGTTCACCGTCCTCGCGCCGGCCGGCACCACAGACACCCAGTCGTACGCGATCGACGGCAACATGGTGGTTCTCGGCCACAGCCCGTACGTCGACACGCCGCTGCAGATGGTGGCGCTCGGCGACAAGCTGGCCATCAACAGTCCGGGCACCTGGGCACATTCACTGTCGGACTACGGGCCGGTCGCCACCGCCGAGGAGTGGGTCTCCGCCGAGCTCGGCGGCGCCTCGATGGCCGCGATCACGTTCTGGCTGAAGCTGTGGGTAGCGATCGCCTTCGGCGCTGTCGTGCTGATGCTGGACCGGCTGTGCCGCGGCGACCCGGCGATGCGATTGCGCGCACACCTGCTCTGGTCGGTGAACCCGCTGCTGCTGTGGGAGATCGTGGCCAGCGGGCACATCGACGGGCTGGCGGCCGCTTTCGGCCTGGCCGGCGTGGCGCTCCTGTGGTTCCGGCCGCCGGACATCAGCCCCGTGCTGTGGCGCTGCCTGGCGGCCGGGGCGCTGCTCGGCGCCGCCGCCGCCGTAAAATCCCCGTTCGCGCTGTTCGCTGTCGGCGCGCTGTGGGCGGTGCGCAGGTCGCCGGCCGCGATCGGGACCGTCATCGCCGGATGGGTAGCGGTCGTTGTCCCTTCGTACGTGATCGCGGGGGGGCCCGCGGTCAGGGTGCTCTTCCAGCGCGGCAACCAGGTCACGTGGGACAACCTCTACCAGGTGTTCTACCGGCCGTTCGGCGCCGCGGGCCCGTTCGGCGTAACCTGGACGCCCACGCACCTGACCACGATCGCGATCGCCTGCTGCGTCATCGTCGCGCTGCTCGCGTTCTTCCGGCTGCCTGACGCCGTGCCAGGACGGCCCGCCGTGACCCCGGCACTGGCCCTGAGCTTGGCCTGGATCTTCTTCTGGCCATTCCAGCGCCCGTGGTACGACGTCATGGTCATCGTGCTGCTCGCGCTCTACCCCAGGTCGCGGCTTGACTGGCTGGTCCTGGTCCGGCTGTGCTTCGGCGCCATCACCTACATGGAGTCCGCGATAGTGCCGCACTCCGAGTGGGTGGAGCAGGTGCAGTTGTTCCAGGGCGAGTGGATCACCCCCACCGTCCGGCTGCTCACCGCGGCGGCGCTGGTCTGGATGTGCCTGACAGGACGCTGGGGACTGGCGCCGACCGAGGCGAGAGCGGACGTCAGGCCGCCGGTCCTGCAGCCCCAGACCTGAACCTGAACCCACGGCTGTGGATAACCGTGTGCGCACCGCTGTGCATAACTCTGTGGATAACTAATTCCTGGCGCGGTTCAGGTACTGCACAGGCCAGCTGCAGTCGATGAACTCGCCGAGCAGCGGGGCCAGCGGCCCGGCGCTCTCGATGGCCGACGGGCGTGCCACGCCGAACGCCGTCGCCTCCGTCACAGGGCCGGCCAGCAGCCACTCGGGTTCGTCCACCGGGCACAGCCACTGGTCGCAGTCGGTCCTGGCGCGGATCGCCGCCTGGGCGTGGCGGGCGAGTGCGCCCGGGTTCGGCAG
>NZ_JBARCR010000483.1:0-2499 GCF_049794275.1 Trebonia sp. | reverse complement strand
CGCCACCGCTGACAGCGGCACCGTCCGCGCCGGCCCCGGCGACGTCCGCGAGCGGCGCCGCGGGCCCCGCGCCTGACTGGCCGATGTACCACGGCGATCCCGCGCACGACGGCGTGTCGCAGGCCATGCCAGACGTGAGCGGCGCACTGAAGGTCATCAAGACAGTCAAGCTGGACGGCGCCGTGTACGCGTCGCCGATCGCGGTCGACGGCGTGATGGTGGTAGCAACCGAGAACGACTCGGTCTACGGCTTCGACGCGCGAGGCAACCAGCTCTGGCACGTTAGCGTCAGTACCCCGTCACCCGCCTACGAGCGGCCGTGCGGCAACATCGACCCGCTGGGCATCACCGGCACTCCGGTCTACAGCGCGCAGACCGGAGAGGTGTATCTCGCCGCGGAGCACGGCCGGACGGTCGGGCACGACCTGATCGCGCTGGACCTGCACACAGGCAAGGTCCGCTGGCGCAAGGACATCGACCTGCCGGGGCCGACGCCGGCGGCGATGCAGCAGCGCGGGGCGCTGGCTATCTCCGGCGGGCGGGTCTGGGTGTCGTTCGGCGCCGAGTTCGGCGACTGTTCCAACTACAAGGGCCGCGTCGTAGGCGTCCGGCTCGACGGCACCGGGGACCCGGTCATGTTCGACCCGTCCACCAGACGGCAGGGCGGCATCTGGAATCCGGCCGGGCCGACAGTGGACGCCGCCGGGCACCTCTACGTCGTCTCCGCGAACGGGTCGAGCTTCCCCGGGGCCGCCTATGACCACACCAACTCGGTGCTCGAACTGAGCTCGTCGGGTAAGCTGCTCGACTCGTTCGCGCCCTCCGACTGGGCGCAGAACACCGAGGGTGACGTTGGCCTCGGATCGCAGGGAGTGGCCCTGGTCGGCGCGAAGTGGGCGCTGCTCGGCGGCAAGTCGGGGCCGGTGTACGTGCTGCGGCAGGGGCATCTCGGCGGTATCGGCGGGCAGGTCTCGGCGACGGACGTGTGCCTCCCCTACGGCGGTGCCGCGGTCGACGGCAGCGTCGTCTACCTGCCATGCACGGACGGCTTGCGCGCGGTGCGCGTCGACTCCGCGGGGCACCTGCACGTGCTCTGGCACGCGTCCGGCCAGATCGCCGGCTCGCCCGTAGTCGGCGGGGGTCGCGTCTGGGCGCTCGACCAGTCCGGTGGAGTGCTGCACGCCCTCGACCCGGCGACCGGGCAGACGCTTCAGCAGGTATCCGTCGGCGAGACCAGCCGCTTCGCCACACCGGCGATCTACGGCAGCCTGGTGCTCGTCCCCACCCTCACCGGCATGGCCTACGTCCGGACCTCCTGAGTCCGTTTAACCGCCTGACCAACGGCGCTCACGCCGCCCGGCCGGTGACCCGCCAGTAGTAGCCGCTCGGGTCGAGCAGCCGGAAGTCGCGCAGTCCCCACGGCCGGCCGGCGAGGTCCTCGGCCAGCGGCCACCCGGTCGCGGTCACGCGAGCGTACTCCTCGTCGAGGTCGTCGACCTCGAGCACCAGCTCGACCCCGGTCACGGGGCGCCGCTGGCCGCGGTCGGGAACCTCTGGCCGGGCGGCGGCGCCCACCAGCACCGTGTCCCGCGCCAGCGCGACGTATGTCGACGGCTGGTCTCGCTCATCGCGGACCAGCTCGAAGCCGAGCACGGAGACGTAGAAGGCCACCGTGGCGTCCAGGTCCGCGGGAAAGATCTCGCAGCGCAGCGCGGCGGGCATGACAGCCCGTTCAGGCGAGGGAGAGGAAGAGCCGCTCCAGCTGCGCGCGGTCGGCGTCGGCCGTGCCGTTGGTGTCGGCCAGGCACTGCCGCAGGCCGTCCGCGATGATCTTGAACCCCGCCCGGTCGAGCGCCCGGGACGCCGCCGAGAGCTGCGTCACCACGTCCGCGCAGTCGCGGCCGTCCTCGATCATCTTGATCACGCCGCCGATCTGGCCCTGGGCCCGCCGGAGCCGCCGGATCACGCTAGCCATCGTCTCGCTATCCAGGTCCATCTCGGCTCCCCGGGTCAGGTTTTGCAGCAACCTGAACTATACCCGCCGGGGTATAGGCTGAGCCCCGCGGCTCACTGGCCTGCGGCCGTCTCCTGCTGCGCTATCTTGTCGCGGACCTCGTCCATGTCGAGGTCCCTGACCGCCTGGACGAGCTGCTCGAGCGCGGCCGCGGGCAGCGCGCCGGGCTGGGAGAACACCAGGATTCCATCGCGGAAGGCCATCAGCGTCGGGATCGAGGTGATCCGCGCGGCCCCGGCCAGCGCGGGCTGGTCCTCGGTGTCGACCTTGGCGAACGTGATGTCCTCATGCGTGTCGCTTGCGGCGTCGAAGACCGGCGCGAACATCCGGCACGGCCCGCACCAGGACGCCCACCAGTCGACCAGCGTTATCCCCGGCTGGATGACCGTGTCCTCGAAGGTGTCCTCAGTCAGCGCGACGGTACTCATCTTTCACCCCTCTGGCTTCGCGGTACCGAACAATACCCATGGGGGTATAACACGCGG
>NZ_JBARCR010000482.1:0-3187 GCF_049794275.1 Trebonia sp. | reverse complement strand
CTAGCCGGCGGCGCAGGCTCGCATGGCGCGGGCGAAGGCCTCGGCGCGGTCACGGTAGTCGCGGAACTGGCCGAAGCTGGGGGCGGCCGGCGACAGCAGCACTATCCCGTCCGGTCGCGCCCACGCGAAGGCGGCGGCGACGGCGGTCTCCAGGTCCTGGCAGTCGGTGACTCCGGCGAAGGCCTCGCCGCGGGTACCGGTCGCCGCGAAGGCCGCGCTGATCCGCTGACCGCCGTCAGGAAGGGTCAGAACGTACGTTGGCGACTCCCGGCCCGACACTCCAGCCGCCAGCGGGGCATAGTCGATGCCGCGGTCCTGACCGCCGACGATCAGCGCGATCCGGCGGCCGGGAAAAGCGTCGAGGGCGGCGAGCGTCGGCAGCACGTTGGTGGACAGGCTGTCGTCGACGAAGCTGACCCCGGCCACTGCGCCGATGGTGGCGAGCCGGCTGGGCAGCCCCTCGTACCCGGCGGCGGCGGCGCGCAGCGCCTCGTCGTCGTCCGCGCCTTCGACGCCGAGGGCGCGCAGCACGCGCCGGGCGATCAGCGCGTTCCGCCTGTTGTGCCGACCCGGCAGCCCGAGCGGGTCCAGCCACGTCGCGCTTGCCTCGTCGGTTTCCAGCACCCACTCGACGCGGGGCGCGAGCAGGCCGGCGCGGGCGCGGATCAGCTCGCTATCGCCGTTGGCGACGGTGAGTTCGGCGCCCGGCTGGGAGCAGGCGGACAGCTTGTCGCGGTAGTACTGCTCGACGCCGCCGTGCCAGGGCAGGTGGTCGGGATGCAGCGAGGTCACCGCGGTGACCGGCGGGGACGAGGCGAGGTCGGTCGCCTGGTAGCTGGAGACCTCGATCACCCAGTAGTCGCAGTCGCCGGCCAGGGCGGGGTCGTACGGAGCGGCGCCGATGTTGCCGCCCACCATCGCCCGGTACCCGAGGCCGGTCAGCAGGTGGCCGAGGATCGAGGAGGTGGTGGACTTGCCCTTGGTGCCGGTGACGCAGACGACCCGCTCCCGGTCGGCCTCCTGCAGCCAGAGCCCGAGGCCGCCGGCCAGCACCACACCCGCCTGCCGCAGCCGGTCGGCCTGCGGGCTGTAGCTGCTGATCCCCGGGGTCTTCACCACGACCTCGCAGCGCAGCAGCGCGTCAAGGCCGCCGTCGGCGGTGGCCAGGACGTGTTCGTCTCCCGCTTCTCCCGCTGTGGGACTGTCGTCCACGAGCACGGGCTCGACGCCGAGCGAGCGCAGCTTGCGGAGGTTCGCCTCGCCCTCGCGGCCGAAACCCCAGACGCCGACGCGAGCCCCGCGCAGGTCGCCCCAGCCCAGCTTCGGCCGTTCCCGGGTCATGACTCCCCGAAGGCGAATACCGTCGGGACGAAGTTCTCACCCACGGGGCGGCGCATCGCGGCGATCTCGGCGTCGGCCGGCGCGTCCGGGCGCCCCGCGACCTCGGCGGCGAGTTCCTTGAGCAGCGGGAAACCGGCGCGGTCGGCGCGCCGGGCGGCGAGCAGGACCGCGGCCCGGCATTCGCTGACCTCCCCGACGCACTCGAACGGCTTGGTCCCCGCGCCGAGCAGCGCGCGGAACTTCGGTGCGAGCTCCGGTTTGGCCAGCGGCTCCGAGCCGCCCCCGTCCGCCGCGAATACCGCGCGCAGCGCTTCTGCTGACATGAACGGCGCGAGGATGAGGTCGATGAAGCAGCACTTGTCGCACTGCCCGCACCAGTGGGCGAGCCGCAGCGACTTGTCGAGGTGGAAGGCCCGGTTACAGCTCCGGAATGACCCGTGGTACCGCTCGAGCCCGGCGAAGACCTCCGCGATCCACAACTCGGTCCTGTCGCGCAGCATGGAGAAGTAATCAGGCAGCCCGGCGGGGTCGGCGGCGAGGACCGCACGGAACGCCGCCTCGAACGAGGCGCTCTTGGAGTACTGGTGGTTGACCGGCCGCCCGTCGTGCTCCAGCGTCGGCACGGACGCGGACCACTCGTTGGACATCACCACGGCGTCCCGTTCGCCGAGCACGGCGGCGAGGACGGCGATCGCGGATAGGATGCCGGTCACCGGCACGTGCCCGTTGAGGAACCCGAGCTCCGCCGACCGCATCAGCTGCTGGTCGATCTCGCGCCCGGCACGGACGACCGGCAGCCCGCTCACCGCGGCCGGCCGCTCGATCGCCTCGAACCGGTCCCCCGGCCGGCTGACCACGAACAGCGCCACATCGGCCCGCTGCCGCACGTGCTCCACCGACACGATCGAGTCGATCCCGCCCCCGAACGGCACGAGCGCCCGCGCCTCACCCGATGCGCGGCCCGAAGGCGGTTGCCCGGCCCGCACCTCCGCGTCGATCCGCAGATCGCTTAGGTCAATCGCGTTGCGATAGGCGAACTCGCCAAGCCCCTGCAGATAGAACTCGCGAAGGAAGGCCCGCTCCAGCTCGGTGAGCTCGGTCTCGCCAAGCTCGATAACCGGGGGCGCGGCGGTCTTGTAGTAGGAGACCCCGGCGACCAAGAACACCAGCCGCGCGGCCGCCTGGGCGGCAGGGGTCTCCCACCGCTCTCCGGGCGCCAGCGTCACCCGCTCGCTGAAAGGACGCCCGTCGACCGAATACCGGCACGTGAGCAGCCCGCTCCCGGCATCAACGTCGAAGGACTCGTACCGGAACACTTCGCCGCGTCGCACCACGTCGGTCATCATTCCCCCCGCGTCCGCAGCCGCGCGACCAGCGCGAGCCGGCCGCAGGGCCGCACCGCCCGGTCGCTGAAGAACCTGCCGTCGCCGGTCACATACGGCGTGACATGCACGCTGGCGTCCGGCAGCCCCGCCTCGTGCAGCACCAGCCGGTTCGCGGCCGGCAGATCGAGCAGCCAGCGCCCGGTGCCATCGGGCCGCATCACGGTCCCGGCCTCCCCTCCGAACGCGCCCTCAACGGCCGAAGCAACCTCCGCCCCGACCTGGTACCGCTCCGCCCCGATGGCCGGCCCGATCCCCGCGATGACGTTCTCCGGGCTGGCGCCAAGCGCGCCCATCGCGGCCACGGCCGCCTCGCTCACCCGCGCGACCGTCCCCCGCCACCCAGAATGAACACAGCCAAGAACATGCGCCACGGGATCATAGAGCACGACCGGCACGCAGTCCGCAGCAAGAATGGCGAGCACAACCGACGAATCCGTGGTTACGAGCGCATCCGCCTCGGG
>NZ_JBARCR010000481.1:0-12425 GCF_049794275.1 Trebonia sp. | reverse complement strand
GTCGAGGTGCGGCCGTTCCTCGGCGAGTGAGCGTGATGGACGTCCAGGAGGCGGTCATCCAGGCCCACCGCGAGGAGTGGGCGCGGGTGGTCGCCTCCCTGACCAGGCGTTTCGGTGACCTCGACATCGCCGAGGAGGCGGCGGCCGAGGCGTTCGCGACCGCCGTCGGGCGGTGGCCGGCCGACGGCGTACCCCCCAACCCCGGCGCCTGGCTGACCACCACCGCCAACCGCAAGGCTATCGACCGGATCCGACGAGAGAACAAGCGCGGCGACAAGCACAAGGAGGCTCAGCTGCTGTACGACGACGACCCGCCCGAGCCTCCCGGCGCCATCGACGACGAGCGGCTCCGGCTGATCTTCACCTGCTGTCACCCGGCGCTCGCGATGGCGACCCGCGTGGCGCTGACGCTGCGCATGGTCGCCGGCCTGACCGTGCCCGAGATCGCCCGCGCCTTCCTGGTGCAGGAGACCACCATGGGGCAGCGGATCACCCGCGCGAAGGCCAAGATCAAGGCGGCCCGCATCCCTTACCGGATGCCGTCCGCTGAGGATCTCCCGGCACGCGTCTCCGGCGTACTCGCCGTCCTCTTCCTCGTCTTCAACGAGGGCTACCTGGCGACCGGCCCCGACACCGATCCCGTACGTCACGACCTGACCGCCGAGGCGATCCGGCTCACTCGGCTGATCCGTGCCCTCCTGCCGGATGACGGTGAGGTGGCCGGGCTGCTGGCGCTCATGCTCCTCACCGAGGCCCGCCGCACCGCCCGGATCTCGGCGAGCGGCGAACTGGTCACCCTCGTCGAGCAGGACCGCGGGACCTGGGACGCGGGGCTGATCGCCGAGGGTCACCGGCTGGTGCGCGAGCGCCTGGCCGCCGGCGTGGCGCCGGGTCGCTACCAGATCCTCGCAGCGATCAGCGCCGTGCACACCTCCGCCCGTGACGTACGTGACACTGACTGGTGGCAGGTCGTCGCCCTTTACGACCAGCTCGTCCGCCTCGACCCCTCGCCGTTCATCGCCCTCAACCGGGCCATCGCGGTCGCCGAGCTCGACGGCCCGGAGGTGGCACTGGCGGCCGTCGACTGTCTTGAGGACAAGCTGGCCGGCTATCACCTCTACCATGCGACCCGGGCCGACCTGCTGCGCCGGCTGAGCCGCGGTCAGGAGTCGCGCGCGGCGTACGACACAGCCATCGAGCTGGCGGGCAACACTGCCGAGATCGCCTACCTGACCCGCCGCCGCGACCAGCTGGGGTAGCGCCCGCGCCGGCGAAGGAAAACTGGCGAAGGAGAATAGGAGGCGTTCCTTAGACGAAAGAGGTGCAACGTGGCGATTCTCGGCCTCGGCCACACCGGGCTTTGGGTGACTGACCTGCCGGCGATGCGCGACTTCTACGAGCGTGTGATCGGCCTGACCGTCACCGACGAGGACGAGGAGCAGGGCATCGTCTTCTTCAGCGCCCAGCCGGACGTCGAGCACCACGAGTTCGTCCTGCAGCGCGGCCGCACCGCGGCACCCGGGTCGATGCTGTCGCACCAGATCTCCTGGCGGGTGGACTCGGTGGAGACGCTGCAGGCCTACCACCAGCGGTTCAAGGAAGAAGGCGTCCCCGTCCAGCAGGAAGTCACCCACGGCAACGCCTACGGCATCTACTTCTTCGACCCCGAGGGCAACCGCGGCGAGGTCTACCTGCGCATCGAGCGCGACGTGCGGCAGCCGTTCCGCAAGTCGCTCAACCTGGAGCAGCCCGTCGAGGCGGTGCACGCCGAGGCCGAGCGGCTGCTGAACGACGGCGGCCCCGCCTACCAGGCCGCCACCTGGACACCGGTCTCCGACTCCGGCCAGGCCAGCGCCGACGGGTTATCAATCAGGCCCTAGAGCTTTTTCCCGCGGCGGGTACGATTCCCGTTGGGAGAGAACATGGCAAGCAGGCGACGTCGGCTTGACCCTGTGGGGCCGTTTGGCAATCCGGACGGGTCGCGCGCCGACATCGAGGACGTACTCAGCGAGTTCGTCGATTTCGGCGGCAATCCGGCGTATGGCCACCTCGCGACCCGCGCCAACGACGCGGCGGTGCGCGTCATCGTGGGAAAGCTCGGCGCGGGCAAGACGGTCTACCTGCGGCGCCTGCAGGATTTTCAGGCGCATCAGGAGTCTGTCTACGCCGATGTGGCGCAGCAGAGCCTGCCGAAGACCGAAGTCATCGTGAAAGCGTGCCAGTGGTTCTCGGATCGCGTCCTGGTCGAGAAGTGGATGCAGATCTGGGAGCGCGCGATCACGCGGTCGCTGGTCTCGAACCTGCTGCGCAATCCCGAGCTGCGCCCGCAAGTACGCGACGAGGAGGCCGAAGAACTCGAGAAGTCGTACACCCGGCTGCTCGATGACTTCATCCGGCCCCGGTCGATCTACAGCGCGTTGCGCGACATCATCAATCAGCGGCAGACCGCCCATCAGCTGTCCGCATACCTCGACGATCCGCTCTGGGACGACCTCGAGCATCTGCTCGGCGAGGTTGTCAGCCATTGCAAGCCGGTCTTTTTCTACCTCGACGCGGTCGACGAGGAATTCAGCCATGCCCCGATGTACTGGCTGAAGTGTCAGGAGGGACTGTTCTACCAGGTCATGCGGCTGCTCCGCGACCAGAAGCTGGGCGGCCGCCTGCACGTCGTCATCTGCATCCGCGACATCGTCATGTCATCGGTGTACCTGTCAGAACACGCGCCGCGGTACTACAACGAACCGCACATCCGGGTGCTGACCTGGAACCGCGACTCGCTGCTCTACCTGCTCGAGCAAAAACTGAAGCGGCTCCCGCCATCACTGCTGATGCGGCGCACCAGCACCGGACCCCCCACGATCCGCGACTGGCTCGGGCTCAACGGCGACTGCCAGGGACTCGACGGGGACGAAACGATCGAGGACTATCTGCTCAGCCACACGAGGATGATCCCGCGCGACATCATCTCGCTGGGCAACGAGCTGAGCGAGGAGGTCTTGCGCCAGAAGCAGGCTGGCCATGCCGGACTTTCCGTGGAGGCCCTGCAGGCGGTGGTGCAACGGTGCGCCAAGCGATTCGGCGATTCGCAGCTCGCGCAGTGCGCCAACCAGATCTCGTCGGACCTGATGCCGCCGAACGCCGCCCTGCAGGAATACTCCGAACTGTTCACCAGCACCCAGGCATACATCAGCGGGGTGCAGGAGGAGGTTCGCTCCTTCGTCCAGATGATGGGCGTGGACCGGTTCTCGCGAGGGGACCTGGCGGCACTGCAGGAAGTGGTGGATCAGCACTTCGAGAAGGTGACGAACCTCGCCGCCGTACTGTGGCAGAACGGCCTGCTGGGATATGTCGACGAGTCCGGACGCCGCAGGTTCTACTCCATGAGCGACGTCGAGCAGTTCCACTATCCGCCGGACGCGAACACCTACGTGCTGCATCCGTGCCTGGTCTACGCCGTCGGGGGAATCCAGCACGTCCGGGAGGACTCTGGCGGCAAGCGCCGGCGTACCCGACGGTTCACGCCTCCTGAGCGCAAGGATCTCCCCCAGGCTCCGGCCGCCGAACCGCGCCACGGCAACGGCGGCACCAGGGCTCTCCCGGAACCTGCCCCGACTGCGACGCGGTCCGTGGCCAGGGCCGCGGACTACGCCGTCGGCGACGTCATCGACGGCCGCTTCAAGATTCTCGAGAAACTCGGGGAGGGCGGATTTTCGAAGGTCTACCGGGTGCGCGATGACGTCGAGGATAAGGAGCGCGCGCTCAAGCTCTTCGCCACCGCCGCCGGGCATGAGGCGGTGCGCCGCGAGATCGGCGCCCTGCGGGAGATCCGTCACCCCAACGTGGTGGAGGTCTTCTGGGCAGGCCAGACCAAGGCGGGCGACTGGTATCTCATTATCGAGTTCATCGCGGGGGAGTCGCTGGAGGAGTTCGTCACGGGAGAGCGGAACCTTCGTGACCGGGAGGCGCTAGACGTCGCGCTCGACCTGCTGGACGCGCTCGCCGCTTTTCATCCCGATGCGGAAGGGCGCGGGCTGATCCACCGCGACATCAAACCGCGCAACGTAATGCTCACGCGCACCGGGGTGAAACTGCTCGACTTCAACATCGCCTCCCGGGTCGGCGACCCCGTGCATACGCAGTCCGGCACGCCGCGTTATCAGCCGCCCGACGCCGACTCCACCAGCTGGGACGCTTCCACGGACCTGTTCGCCGTCGGCGTGCTGCTTTACCAGCTGCTCTGCAACGGCAGCCACCCGTACCCGAATGCGCTGCCCGTGATCGACGGGCCCGTAACCGACCCGAGAACGATTCGCCAGGACCTCGGGCCTGATCTCGCGGAATTCCTCATAACGGCATGCGCCCCGGCCAGTCGTGACCGTTTCGCCACGGCCGCCGAAATGCAGCTCGCCTTGCGCGATATCCGCGTTCACCTTTGAACCGATCAGCTTGCGTGTGCCGGGGACCGCGGCCCACTATCAATAGGTGGCCTCCCTCATCGAACGCCTCGCGCAGGCTGCCTACGACGCGCACCGCGCCGCCCTTCCCAGCTCTCTCCCAGAGTGGGAAGAGCTCAGCAAGCAAGAGCAGAAGGCTTGGCAGGCTGCCGTGTCCGCCGTCGCCGGGCAAGCCGGCAGCACCATCGCCGAGTCACACGGCAAGCCGCTGGTCCTCCAGATCGGAGACCAGCGCCATACCTTCGGTACGGACTTCACCGTCGGCCGGGAGGGCAGCCTCGCCATCGACGACGACTTCGCTTCCGGGCAGCACGCGCGTTTCCAGACCGTTCGCGGCCTGTGGTACATAGAAGACCTCGGCTCCAGGAACGGCACATCGCTCAACGGGCGCCGCGTCCTTTCCTACCAGTTGCTGAAGAAGCGTGACAAGATCACGATCGGCCACACGGTCATGACCGTGGTGTCGGCCTGAGTGCGCTGGTGAGCAGGACGCAGTTCCCGGCCTCCGCACTCGACGCGGTGGCAGATACCCCGGACGGCGCTACCGTGCTTGTCGGCGGATTCGGCCTGGCCGGCATGCCGTCCGAGCTCATCGACGCCCTCATCGAGCAGGGCGCCGGGTACCTGACGATCGTGTGCAACAACGCGGGCAACGGCGACACGGGCCTGGCCGCGCTGCTGCGGGCAGGCCGGGTGCGCAAGGTCATCTGCTCCTTTCCGCGGCAATCGGACTCCTACGTCTTCGACGAGCTCTACCGGGCCGGCAAGATCGAGCTGGAGCTGGTCCCGCAGGGCAATCTCGCGGAGCGCATGCGGGCGGCAGGGGCCGGCATCGGGGCCTTCTACTGTCCGACCGCGGTGGGCACGCCGCTCGCCGAAGGCAAAGAGACGCGGGTGATCGACGGGCGCACCTACCTGCTCGAGTACCCCATCCACGGCGACGTCGCGCTGATCTCGGCCTGGCGCGCCGACGAGCTGGGAAACCTGGTGTACCGCAAGACGGCGCGCAACTTCGGGCCGGTGATGGCCACGGCCGCCCGCACCGTGATCGCGCAGGTCACCGACGTCGTTCCGGCGGGTTCGCTGGACCCCGAGGCGGTGGTGACGCCGCGCATCTACGTGGACCGGGTGGTCCGGGTCGAGGGGGGTGCGCGATGACCGGGCCGCTGACGATGGACCAGCTCGCCGCGGTGATCGCGAGGGACATCCCGCCCGGCTCGTTCGTCAACCTCGGCATCGGCCACCCCACCAAGGTCGCCGACCACCTGCCGCCCGAGGCCGGCGTCGTGCTGCACACGGAGAACGGCATGCTCGGCATGGGGCCCTCGGCGGCCGGCGCGGACGTGGACCCGGACCTGATCAACGCGGGCAAGATCCCGGTCACCGAGCTGCCAGGCGCGGCGTACTTCGATCACGCCAGCTCGTTCGCGATGATGCGGGGCGGGCATCTGGACTTCTGCGTGCTCGGGGCCTACCAGGTGTCGGCCGGCGGCGACCTGGCCAACTGGCATACCGGCGCCGCGGACGACATCCCCGCCGTCGGGGGCGCCATGGACCTGGCCATCGGCGCCAAGAGCGTGTTCGTCATGATGTCGCTGTTCACCCGGGGCGGGGCGGCCAAGCTGGTGCCGCGCTGCACCTATCCGCTCACCGGAGCCGGCTGCGTGTCCCGCGTCTACACCGACCTCGCCGTCTTCGACATGACCCCGGAGGGACCGCGGATCAACAGGTCTTTCGGGATTCCGGCCGCCGAGCTGGCGGAAAGGCTCGCGCTTCGCGGTCTTGCGGGCTGAGCCGCGGCAGGTCACCATTGGTCAACCACCCTAGTTTTCGTGGCTAGGGCCGATCACCAGTACCAGATTCCTGCCGCAAAGGGGACTATTCGGGTAAGCGTTCGGGGGGGAGCGGAAAGCAATCATGACTAGCCTCAGGCCTTATTGCCGCACAGCACGCGGCGCGGGCGCAGTGAGCGAACCGCAGCGGATGGCATGCCCGGATCCGCGGGTCTAGGCCTCGAGAACGGGCTCGCTGACGGCACCCGGCGCCAATCAGCGGACAGCGGGCACGGCCGTGCCGCCTTCCTGGCTGCCTTCGTCCGGCACCGGAACCCGCGTCGCCGGCTACGCCGCCTCGTCCTGCCGCTGGCCCCTCCCGCTGAGGACGAGACGGCACAGAAACCGGCCGGCCTGAGCGCGGTCTTTCCCGTGACCCGGCGCCTGCGGTTCGGGGACGATCTCGAGCCGGGCTTCGTCGAGTACCACGTCGAGCGCTCGCTGCCGTTCGCCCGCCTCGCGCTGGTCCTGGCGATCGTGCTCTACGCGCTCTTCGGGATTCTTGACTTGTACATCGTCCCCAGCGCGGCCAAGTGGATATGGCTGATCCGGTACGCGTTCTTCTGCCCCGTCGCGCTGGTCGTCCTGCGGCTCACGTTCACGCGATGGTTCAGGCCCGTCATGCAGCCTGTCCTGACCGGCATGGCGATCTGGACCGGACTGGGCATCGTGGCGATGATCGCCATCGCCCCGCCAACTGTGGGCTACCGCTATTACGCCGGCCTCCTGCTGGTGATCCCGTGGGCGTACACCATGCTGCAGCTGCGGTTCGCCTGCGCCACGCAGGCGTGCCTGGTCATGATCATCGGCTATGAGCTGGTAGCCGTGTGGGTGAAGCACACGCCAACGCAGGTCCTGGTCTCCAATAACTTCTTCTTCCTGTCGTCGGTCATCATCGGCATGGTCGCCGGGTACACGATCGAACGCGGCTATCGCACCCACTTCCTGCAGCGCCGCCTCATCGAGGCCCAGCGCGCCGAGCTCGCCGTCCACAACGAGCAGCTCGACTCCGCGCTGCAGAAGTCCCTCGACGGGCTGCAGCGCCAGGCCGCCGAGCTCAAGGCCTCGCGCGCCCGCGTGGTGGCCGCGGGCGACTCCGAGCGCCGCCGCATCGAGCGCAACCTGCACGACGGCGCGCAGCAGCACCTCACCGCGCTGGCCATCAAGCTAAGCATGGTCTCCGACCTGGGCGAAGAAGACCCGGCCCTAGGGAAGGAGCTCCTCGAGGAGGCTCGCTGCCAGGTCAACGACGCGACCCGGGAGCTGCGCGACCTCGCGCACGGCATCTATCCCCCGCTGCTGGCGGAAAACGGGCTGCCGACCGCCCTGTCGACGGTGGCACGCTGGTCCACACTGCCCGCCACGGTGGACGTCGCCCAGCTCCGCAGGTACCCGGCCGAGGTGGAGGCCACCGTTTACTTCTGCTGCCTTGAGGCGATCCAGAACGCCTGCAAGCACGCCGGGCGGCACGCCACGCTCGCGCTGCGCGTGCGGGAGGACGCCGGGACGCTGACCTTCCAGGTCACCGACGACGGGAAGGGATTCGACTCCCGGACGCGCGGGCTGGGCGCCGGGTTCCTCAACATGACCGACCGGCTGGGCGCGCTCGGGGGCAGCCTGCAGGTGAAGTCGGCGCCGCGGCGGGGCACGACGGTAGCGGGGACGATTCCGGTCAGCGCCCTCCGCTGACGCTGACACTGACGCTGACACTGACGCTGGGCTGCCTCCGCCGGGCGGCTGACCGGGGTTGCCGCGGGTCAGCCGGCTAGGGCGCCGCGGAACAGGTCGAGGAATTCCTCGTCGCTGATCGCGGCGGCGTCGTCCGGCCGGAGCTGGATCGTCCCCGTGCTGGTCTTGAGCCTGGGATGGCGCTCGACGAACCCGCCGTCGTCGTCCTTCCGCCAGCCGTACACGGAGATGCCGTGCTTCCAGGCAGCCAGGAGCACGCGGCGGCCGCCCGCCTTGTACGTCGGCATCTTGTACGACATGACGACGGTCACGTCGGGACGGGCACGGTGGATCAGCCCGTGCAGCCGGTCGAACAGCGGCCGGTGTGCGGCGGGGATCGCGTCGATGTAACCGCGGACGTCCTCGTCCACCGGAATCTCGGTCATCGGCGCACCAGCTTACGGACGCTGTCGTACAGCGCCTGCGACTGGGGTGTTCGTTCCCACAGCTCGGTCACCGTTCCGCGGGCGTCGGCACCGTCGAGGTAGACCCAGCGGAACGGGTTTCCCGGGCCGGTGCCGTCGATGAGCAGGGTCCGCTCCGGATTGTCCCTGCGTGCCGCCGCGAGTTGCTCGTCGAAGTCTGTCACGACGAAGGCGAGATGGTGCATGCCCTCGCCGCGCTCGGCGAGGAACGCCGCGTGCGGGGAACGGTCGTCGAGAGGCTGCAGCAGCTCGACCAGCACACCGCCCAGCGCGCAGAAGGCGATCTTCAGAGAGACCGGGACCGGCTTGCCGTGGACAAGCACCTGGTCGAAAAGCGACTCCTCCCCCATGCTCAGGCACGGGCCCGCGCCGAGGCGCGTACGCAGTTCCTCCTGCGCTGCTTCGCAGTCCCGCACGACCCAGCCGATGTGGAACAGCTCCCCGAGCCGCGGCGGCGGCAGCGCCGTCATCCCGGCACTCCGTCGATCTCGACCACGCACACCGCCTCGCCGACCCGCACGTCGCTGCCCGCGGGGACAGCGTGCTCGACCATCACGCCGTCGCCGGTGGCCGTCACCTCCTGGCTGATCTTCTCCGTCTCGATCTCGTACAGCGGGTCGCCCTTGCTGAACGCCTCGCCGGGCTGCCGGCAGAACCGGACGACCGTCGCCTCCTCCATCGTCATCCCGATCTTCGGCAGCTTGACCCGCACCCGCAGCACGCTCACGCGAGCACCTTCTCGCTCCGGCCGGTCCGCCCGAGCAGCTCACGCACGGCGGCGGCGATGCGGGCCTCGCCAGGGATCACGTGCGCCTCCGCGTTCGGGGCGTACGGGATGGCCACGTTCGGCGTGGTGACCCGCCGGATCGGGCCCTTCAGCAGGGCGAAGCCCTGCTCCGCGACCACGGCGGCGATCTGGCTGGCCGCCGAGCAGCACTCGCGCGCCTCGTCCACGACGACCAGGTGGCCGGTCTTCGCGACGGAAGCGAGCACCGCGTCGGTGTCGAACGGCACCAGGGTGCGCGGATCGATAACCTCGGCGCTCACCCCCTCATCCGCCAGCGTGGCCGCCGCGGCGAGCGCCGGCTTGACCATGCGCCCGATGGCCACCACGGTGACGGCGCCGCCTTCCCGGCGCACGGCCGCCTTGCCGAACGGGACGAGGTACTCGCCGTCGGGCACCTCGCCCTGATCGCCGCCGCGGCCGTTCGGCTCGAGGACGAAGCACGGGTTCGGGCTGCGGATCGCGGTCTTCACCAGGCCCTTCGCGTCGGCGGACGTGGCGGGGACGGCCACGTTCACCCCGCCGAGGTTCATCAGCATCGGGTAGGAGGTGTCGGAGTGCTGGGCCGCGTTGGAAGAGCCCCCGCCGATGGTGGCGATGATCGTGATCGGCAGCTCCATCTGGCCGCCGGTCATCAGCCGGAGCTTGGACATCTGGTTCCCGATCGCGTCCATGCCCGTGTAGAGGAAGTTCGAGAACATCATCTGCACGACCACGTGGTAGCCGGCCGAGGCGAGGCCGACCGCCATGCCGGTCAGCGTCGTCTCGCAGATCGGGGTGTTGCGGATCCGGTCGTGGCCGAACTGCTCGTGGACCCCGCGCAGGTCGCCGACGATCGACAGCTCGACGTCCTCGCCGTAGACGATGACCTTCGGGTCGCGCGCCATCTCCTCGACGATGCCGTCGTGGATGGCCTGGATGAGACGGGTACGGGCCATGGCTCAGGCCTCCTCGGGTGCGAACATCAGCGTCTCGGCGAGTTCGGGGTCGGCGGGCTCGCCGGCCTCCGCGTAGGCCGCGGCGTCCGCCACGCGGTCGGCGACCTCGGCGTCGATCCTGTCGAGGTCCGCCGCGGGGACGGTACCCGCCGAGGTCAGCGCGGACCGGAACCTGGCGATCGGGTCCCGCTGCCGCCAGGTCTCGATCTCCTCCTCCGCCCGGTATCCCCCGCCGCTGAGCACGAAGGACTCGGCCTCGAAGTGGCCCTGGATGCGGTAGGTGCGCGCCTCGATGAACGACGGCCCGCCGCCCGCGCGCCCGCGCCGGACTGCTTCGCCTGCCGCCTGCCACACCGCGGTCACGTCGTTGCCGTCCACCTCGGCGACCGGCACGCCGAACGCCCGCGCCCGGTCAGGGATCCGCCCCGACGTCACCTCGGCGCTGGGCGTGAACTCGGAGAACCCGTTGTTCTCGCAGACGAAGACCACCGGGAGCCCCCACAGCGACGACACGTTCAGGGTCTCCATGAGCACGCCCTGGTTCGAGGCGCCGTCGCCGAAGAAGCAGACCGCCACCTTGCCGTCCCCGTCCAGCTTCGCGCCGAACGCCGCCCCGGTCGCGATCGACAGCCCCGCGCCCACGATCCCGTTGGCGCCGAGGATCCCCTTGGAGATGTCCGCGACGTGCATCGAGCCGCCCATGCCGCGGCAGATCCCCTCGCGCTTGGCCCAGATCTCGGCCATCATGGCGCGCACGTCGCCGCCCTTGGCCAGGAAGTGCCCGTGGCCGCGGTGCGTCGAGGTGGCGTAGTCGCGGTCCTCGAGGTGCGCGCAGACCCCGGCCGCGACCGCCTCCTCGCCGATGTAGAGGTGCACCGCCCCTGGCAGCTTGCCCGCGGCGCTGTCGTCCCTGAGGCGCTCCTCGACGCGGCGGATCAGCACCATCGACTCGTATAGCCGCAGCGCTTCCGCCGCCGACGGCCCACCGCCGGGCCGGCTGCCCGCCGAGGTCACGTCGAGCCCTGTCGTCATCGCGTTTCCTCCTCCTGCGGTCTTCTTCGACCTCCCCTGAGGTCAGATCAACACTGTCAGCATCGCACTCGGGTTCCGGGAGGAATAGATCATTCGGAACGGACTAGTGGTGACTGTCCAGGTCTCACCCGCCAGGGATGAGGCACACTGGCATTGCCAGCCCAACCATGGGCGTGACGGACGGGGTGCGGCGACAACGGCGAGGGGGCGGCATTGTTCGGCAGGAAGAGACGGGAGCAGCGGCGCTTCGACAGTGACGCCACGCGGTACAAGATGCGCCAGCGCATGCTCTCCATCGGCGACGACTACGAGATCGAAAACGATAACGGGGAGCGGGTCTTCAAGCTAGACGGCAAGGCGCTGCGGATCAGGAAGACCATCCTGTTCAAGGACATGGACGGCCGTGAACTGTGCAAGATCCAGGAACGGATGCTGCATCTGCGGGACAGCATGGAGATCGAAGGGCCGGACGGGAAGCGGATCGCGATCGTCAAAAAAGCCATGATCGCGCCGCTGCGGGAGCGGTGGATAGCGAAGATGGAAGACGGCCCGGACCTGCACGTCCAGGGCAACATCGTCGACCACGAGTACACCATCGAGGGCGACGGGACCAAGGTCGCCGAGGTGTCCAAACGATGGTTCCGGGCCCGGGATACCTACGGGGTCGAGGTCGCGCCCGGCCAGGATGATGTGCTGTTCCTGGCCATTTCCGCGGTCATCGACACCATGGCCCATCCGGCCAGGTAACCCGGTCTGAGCCGCACGCCGTGCCGCGGTTCGCGACAAGGCGGCCGCGAGGAGCAGCCCGGTGAGGATGACGAGGGCGGCGAGCGACGCGGCGAAGCCGGCCGTGAAGTCCGGCGCGTTGTAGCTGAAGACGAGGGTGCCGAGCCCTGGCGGCACGTCGACGGCCTGGACCCGGCCGTCGACGGCGACGGCCAGCGTCACGGACCGGCCGTCCCGCGGGTCCCAGGTGACGGTCCAGCCGGGGATCGCCGCCACCGAGCGGACCACGCGGGCGCCGTGCGGGGTGAACACGGTGGCCGCCGCCGGTTCTGCCGGGGTGCCCGACACGTCCTTGACCCATGATCCGCGGACCGACTGGCCACGCAGCGGCTGGATGGTGAGCGGGGCGCGGGCCAGCCGGTCGGTAAAGACCGCGAACGAACCGTCCAGTCCCGCGTAGGTCCAGCGCGGCGGCACGAGGGCGTTTTGCAGCTGGCCGTCGGCGG
>NZ_JBARCR010000480.1:0-2524 GCF_049794275.1 Trebonia sp. | reverse complement strand
ATGGCCAGCGCGCCGAGGGCGGTGGCCGCGACCAGCATGAACGTCTGCGTGGCCAGCAGGAAGCGGCGCCGGTCCACCAGGTCGCCGACCGTCCCGGCCACGATCGCGAACAGCACGACCGGCAGGCCCGCCGCGGTCTGGACTAGCGCAACGTAGGCGGCCGATCCGGTCAGGGTCAGCATCAGCCACTGGGCGGCCACGGTCTGCATCCAGCTGCCAACGTTGGAGACGAACTGGGCGCTCTGCATCGCCGCGAACATCCGGTGCCGGAACGGTGACCACGCAGACACCGGGGAACCCCGGTCGCTGTCGGCTGCGACCCCGTCAGGGTGGCCGGGCATAGTCGCTAGTGTGCTCCTGCTCAGGTACGCAGGGCGGCGATCAGCGCCTTGGTGACGTCTTCTGTGCTGGCGGTGCCGCCGATGTCGCGGGTGAGGATGCCCGCCGCGGTGGTCGCCTCGATGGCGGCGTGCAGCAGGGCGGCCTGCTCCGGCAGGCCCAGGTGGTCGAGCATCAGGGCTGCGCTGCCGACAGCGCCGACGGGGTTGGCCAGTCCTTGCCCGGCGATGTCCGGCGCGGACCCGTGCACGGGCTCGAACATGCTGGGGAAACGCCGTTCGGGGTTGAGGTTGGCGCTGGCGGCCAGGCCGAGGCTGCCGGCCAGCGCGCTGCCGAGATCGGACAGGATGTCCGCGTGCAGGTTCGAGGCGACCACGACCGACAGGTCCTCGGGCCGCAGGACGAACTTCGCGGACATCGCGTCGACAAGGACGCTCTCGGTCTCGACGTCGGGATAGTCCCTGGCAACCCGCGTGAAGACCTCGTCCCACAAGACCATGCCGTACTGCTGGGCGTTGCTCTTGGTGACGCTGGAGACCTTGCGGCGGCGGCGAGTACGGGCCAGGTCGAAGGCGAAGCGCATGATGCGCTCGCAGCCGACCTCGGTGAACAGGGCCGACTGGACAGCGATCTCGCCGCCAGGGCCACGCCCGGCGAAGTTGCGGCCGCCCATCCCGGTGTACTCGCCCTCGCTGTTCTCCCGCACGACGACCCAGTCCAGCTCGGTGTCATCGGCCTTGCGCAGCGGGCTCCGCACCCCAGGCAGGAAGCGGACCGGCCGGACGTTCGCCCACTGGTCGAAGTTCTGGCAGATGGCCAGCCGCAGGCCCCACAGGCTGACGTGGTCGGGCACACCAGGCCAGCCGACCGCGCCGAAGTAGATGGCATCGAAGTCCTTGAGGATCTCGAGCCCGTCGGACGCCATCATCCGCCCGGTGCGCCCGTAGTATCCGCAGCCCCACTCGAATTCCCGCCAGTCGAACGCGAACGCGCCCCCGCTTCCGGCGGCCAGCGCGTCGAGCACCTGGCGCCCGGCGGCCACCACCTCCTGGCCCACGCCGTCCGCGGGGATCGCGGCGATCCGGAATCTCCTGGTGGCATTCATCGCGGCTCCCCATCCCCCCTGGGCCGCATGCCGTCCAGAATGACCGTAACAACGTCGCCGGCGTCCGGCGGCGGCGCGAAGATGCCCGCGTGAGCGCCGTCGGGGAGCAGCAGCGTCAGCACCAGCTCGTGGCACACGCCGACGATCATCGCGGCGGCGGCCTCCACAGGAGCGTCGGGCGCGAGCCTGCCTAGGTCGCGTTCCGCGTGCAGGTAGCGGAGCAGTTCGTCACGCCAGTTCGTGTCCGGCCCCACGAGACCGGTGAACCGGCTGACAGCCTCGGACTCCGGCCGCAGCCCCGCCATGAAGGACAGCAGCGCCCGGTGCAAGGCGATGCCGTACCTGACGTGGGTCCGCAGGTTCTCCGCGAGGTCACCCTCCCCCGGACGGGGCAGCTCACCGAGGCCAGCCTGAATCGTCCGCACATGCGCGGCCACGGCGTTCGCGAGCAGGTCTTCCTTGCCGTCGAAGTAGTTGTACAGCACCCCGTCGGCGACCCCGGCCTCCCTGGCGATCTCGCGCACGGTCAGCGCGGCCGTGCCACGGCTGGAGATCAGCCGTTCGGCGGTGGCGATCAGGTGCTCGCGCAGGTTCTGACCGTCACCGGCGCCGCGCAGCACGGCCGCCCTTCTGGGGGACACCCCCAGATCGTACCGAGGTCTCAGCCGCCTGGCCGTTGCGCCGTCACGAGCCATGCCGCGCCGCGCAAGATCACTCCGCCCGGCGTCGCGAAAGGCGCCAGCGCGTCTTCGAGTGCGGCCCATGCCTTGGTGATCGCGCCAGGCCCGGCGTGGCGGACCCGGAACTGGACGGGGCCCCAGCCCCAGATGAATCCCGCGGCGTCCACCACGTTCCGGCCCCAGACCTGGGCGGTCTCGACGCGGGTCCAGGACACGTCGGTGAATCCGGCGCCGGTCAGCACCTCGCGAGCCCGTTCCGGATCGGCGAGGGACTCCGGGCTCGCCGTGCCCGTGGCCGGAGGCGGCGGCGCAGGCAGGTGCGCGGCCGCCGCCGCGAACACTGGGCCGAGGTCCGTGCCGGACAGGTCGGGCAGGCACGCGATGGCGAGCCGGCCGCCCG
>NZ_JBARCR010000479.1:0-3177 GCF_049794275.1 Trebonia sp. | reverse complement strand
GGTCACCAGCTCGTCGGCGGCCGGCGGCCACGGCCCGGACCAGAGGTCGATGGTCCGTTCGAGGTCGAGGTCGCCGTCGGCGGTCCCGGCGCCGAGCCGCTGGACGCCCGTAGACGGCTGCTGGGCTGCCCGGCCCAGCCGGAAGAAGACCCGCGCCGCCAGCCGGTGCGCGGCGGCACGCAGCTCCCGGTCGGTCGCGTGGCTGAGATCCGCCAGGAGCGTCGCCGCGTCTTCCGGGCCGGCCGCCAGCGCCCGGGTGAACGCCTCCTCATCGAGCTGGCCGAGGGTGGGGGACACCGCCGTGAAGGACGGGTGCATGGCGGCCAGTTCGGCACGGCTGACGGTACGCACGGCGCTGCTTCGCGCGCGGTCCCGGCGGCGGGCCTGAGCGGACTGCGGACGCTGGAAGAAGTCGCCTGCCGCGGTCGGCGGCAGGCGGTCAGCTTTTCCCTGGCCGTCCGATGGGGCGCCGTCGTCACCGGCGCCGCCCCGGCCATCGGTGAGCTCGGGCTGCGGCGTGTCCGCCGGCCACAGTTCCGCCAGCAACTCATCCAGCACGGACTCGGGGGTCCGGTCGCAGCCGTCGGCGATCCGGATCCGCCCGGACAGGGCCGCGTAGGCGGCGTCACGGGCGGTGGGCCGGGCCAGGCTGGTCTCGCCGCGCAACCGCGCCAGGCCGGTCAGCAGCAGCACCAGGTCGATCGACCCGCGGACCGAGGAGCCCATGTGCACATCGCGGTGCTGGCGGGTAGCCCGGGTGAGCGTCACCGCGAAGTCCACGACCTGACCGTTCGTGCCGGTGGCCATGCGAGTGATCTGCCGTTCGGCCGGGGCGTCCTGGTACCCGAGCACGACCCGGCAGATCCGGTCGGCGATGGCCTGGCTGACCCGCGCCGTGCCGATCGCGTCGAACGGGTTCATGGCGGCGACCAGCCGGAACCCTTCCCCGGCCCGGACCGCACCGAGCCTGGGCACGGTGATCTCGCTTTCGGTGAGGACGGTGATCAGGACGTTGAGCGTCTCCTCAGGGATCCGGTTGAACTCCTCCACATACAGCAGCGCGCCGGCCCGCATGGCTCGCAGCAGCGGGCCGTCGCTGAAGCTGGCGGGGACGTAGCCTTCGGCGAGGACCTGGGACGGGTCGTACTGCCCGATCAGCCGCGCCGGGGTCAGCTCGGCGTTGCCCTCGACGAAGACCACGGCCCTGCCCACCTGCCGCGCGATATCGCGCAGGAGGGTTGACTTGCCGGTGCCGGGTGGTCCCTCGATCACCACGTGCCGACCGGTCTCCAGGGCCACCGCGAGCACCTCGCGTTCCCGGCGCAGTCCCACGATGGGCGACGGCTGGCCGGGTGAGGCAGCTGCCACGGTGTCTCCGTTCAGGGGGCAGAGTGGTTCAGGGCGCAGAGTGGTTCAGGGGGCAGAGTGCAGGATCACCCCGCGGATGTTCTTGCCGTCCAGCAGGTCCTGATACCCCTGGTTGATCTGGTCGAGAGTGTAGGTGCTGGTGATCAGCTCATCCAGTTTGAGATCACCGGCCTGGTACAGCTCTACCATGCGCGGGATGTCGTGGAACGGGTCGCCGGATCCGAACAGGCTGCCCTGGATGCGCTTCTCGAACAGGGTCAGCACGGCACCGGACAGCTCGATCGTGTTCTTCGCGGGATCGGCGAGCCCGGTCACCACGACCGTGCCGCCCTTGCGGATCGCGTTGAAGGCGCTGGTGACGACCTCGGAGGTCACCACGCCGACGGTGACGATCGCCTTGTCGGCACCCACCCCGCGGGTCAGGTCGCTGATCAGCTCCTGCGCCTGCTCGGCGGTCTCACAGCTGTGGGTGGCGCCGAGCTGCTCGGCGATCTCCCGCTTGTTGGCCAGCGGGTCGATGGCCACGACGTTGCGTGCCCCGGCCAGCGCGGCCCCCTGCACGGCGTTGATGCCGATCCCGCCGATCCCGTAGATGGCGATCGTGTCGCCGGGCTCGGTGGCGGCGGCGTGGACGGCCGAGCCGAAGCCGGTGGGGACCCCGCAGCCGATCAGGACGACCTTGTCCAGCGGCAGGTCAGGATCGACCTTGATGCAGGAGTTCTCGGAGATGGTGGCGCGCTCGGAGAAAGTACCCAGCATGCACATGCCGCCGAAGTCCTCGCCGCCGGCGTGGAACCGGTAGGTGCCATCGGGCAGGGAGCCGTCCAGGATGGTGGCACCCATGTCGCACAGGTTCGACTTGCCCGTCGAGCACCACCGGCAGTGACCGCAGACCGGCAGGAACGAGCAGATCACATGATCACCCGGCTTGAGCCGGGTAACGCCCTCGCCGACCTCCTCGATGACCCCGGCGCCCTCATGCCCGCCCACGAGCGGGAAGCGCGGCACGAGGTCCCCGTGCCGCAGGTGCTCATCGGAGTGACAAAGCCCGGCAGCCACATAGCGAATGAGGACCTCGCCCGCTTTCGGCGGATCCAGGTCCAACTCGGCGATCTCGAAATCCTGGCCTGTCCCGCGCAAGACCGCGGCCCTGGTCTTCATTGACCCCTCCTTTGCCTCATCACCCGACTGCCACCATAAATCGGCTACTCGCACCGCACCAGCCCCCGAAAGACAGCGTGCGTCAGCCGAGACGGACCACGCGGACGTAGCGGGCTGGCTCGCGGCCGTGATTGGCGTACACATAGCTGCGGTCGCTGGCCAGGCGAGCCGAGCCCCCGGCCTTCACGGTGACGGGTTCGAGTCCCTCGACCTCGAGGGTGAGGGCACCGTTAAGGACCAGGAACAGCTCCTCCGACCCGGCGGCGTCGGGCTGGGCGTCGTAGCGGTCGCCCGGCTGGAGCACCCACTCCCAGAGCTCGGCCGATGGCTGCCGCTGTGTCGCAACCTGGAGTGCGGCGCGGCTGCCCGCGGCGGAGGACCACACGCCAGCGGCGGAGCCTGGTTCGTTGACCGCGACGGGATCCGGCTGGGTGTCGCGGGTCAGTGAGGCGAAGTCGGTGCCCAGCGCCCTGGCGACCCTGTCGACGGTGACGAGGCTGGGGTTGGCCTGACCCTGCTCGATCAGGGTGAGCATCCGCCGGCTGACCCCGGCGGTGTCGGCGAGCTGTTGAACGGTAAGACGGCGGCCCGTTCTTCGCCGGCGTACCTCGGCACCGACCCGGGCGATGAACTCGGCGGTCGGTCCGC
>NZ_JBARCR010000478.1:0-2464 GCF_049794275.1 Trebonia sp. | reverse complement strand
GGCTAGTTCCGCGGTCAGGCTCGAGGCCTGCCCGGCTACTAGGCCGGGACGGCTGGCGAGCGCCGCGGCGAACCGCAGCGCGGAGCGGCCGGGGAAGAACCGCTGCAGCGGGCCGAGCGCCGCCTGGGTAAGGAGCAAGTCAAGCGCGGCCGCGGACTCCGGTGCGTCAGGCGAGGCGGCGTCCGCCGGATCGGAGCTCATGACCGCGCCGCCGTCGCTGACAGCACGTCCGCGGGGATCGTAATCTCGCGCTTGAGCAGCTTGCCGGTGGGGCCCTTGGGCAGCCCGTCCGTCAGCCACACGTGCCGCGGGTACTTGTAGGCGGCGACCCGCTCCTTCACGTAATCGCGCAGCTCCTGCGGGGTGCAGGCCGTGCCGGGGCGGAGCGTGACGGCGGCGCCGACCTCCTCGCCGAGCGACGGATGCGGGATCCCGATCACGGCTGCCTCCAGGACTGCCGGGTGCTCGTAGAGCACTTCCTCGATCTCCCGCGGGTACACGTTGTAGCCGCCGCGGATGACCATGTCCTTCTTGCGGTCCACGATGTAGTAGAACCCGTCCTCGTCAACCGTTGCAAGGTCGCCGGTGCGGAACCAGCCGCCGCGCATCGCGGCCGCCGTCGCCTCTGGCTGGTTCCGGTAGCCCTTCATCACGTTGTGCCCGCGGATGGCGATCTCGCCGATCTCGCCGGTTTCTGTGACGGGGATCTCGCCGCCGCTGTCGTCGACGGTGACCAGCATGAGCTGCACGCCCTCGATCGGCAGGCCGATCGAGCCGGGCTTGCGGCGGTCGCGCCGGTTGAACGTGGCCACCGGCGAGGTCTCCGACAGCCCGTAGCCTTCCAGGATCACGGCATCGAAGGCCTTCTCGAACCCGTGCAGCACCTCGACGGGGAGCGCGGCGCCGCCGGAGACGCACAGCCGCAGCGACGAGGTGTCGGCGGTGGTACTGGCTGCTTCGCCGAGCATGCCGACGTACATGGTCGGCACGCCTTCGAACACCGTGACCCGGTCCCGCTCGATCACCTGCAGCGCCGCCGCCGGGCTGAACCTGGGGATCAGCGTCAGGCAGGCGCCGGACACCACCGCGGCATTCAGCCCGCAGGTCTGCCCGAAGCTGTGGAACAGCGGCAGGCAGCCCATCACCACGTCGTCAGGGCCGAGGTCGAGCAGCGTCGTGGCGGTCACGGAGGCGTTCTTCCGCATGTTGGCGTGCGTCAGCTCCGCGCCCTTCGGGGTGCCGGTGGTTCCCGAGGTGTACAGGATCACCGCAGTGTCGCCGTCGGCGCGCGGCGCCACCTCTGGCGATGGCGTCCAGGTGGCGACGTCGTCCAGCGTCGCGGCGCTGATCGTAACGGCAGCGGCCCCGGCTTTCTCCGCCCCGGCGGCCGCCTCGTCGGCGAAGGTCTCCCAGGCGAGCACCAGGCTGGCGCCGGAGTCGCCGAGGTAGTGGGCCACCTCGCGGGCCTTGAGCAGCGGGTTCATCGGGACGATCGCGCCGCCGGCGCGCAGCACGCCGTAGTAGAAGACCGGGAAGTGCGGCACGTTGGGCAGCATGATGCCCACCGGGTCGCCCGGCCGCAGCCCGCGCTCGCGCAGCCAGCCGGCGGCGTGCGCGCTGAGGTCGTCGAGCTGCGCGTAGGTAAAGGTGGTGGAGTCGAGCCGCAAGGCTGGGCGGTCTGGGTACATCTGCGCGGCTTCGCGCAGGTTGAGGGACAGGTTGGTCATGATGATCACGCTCCTGCGGTGAATGCGGACAGCCAGTGATGTCCCGGCCAGCCCGCTCCCAGTAGCCGTTGATGACCGGCAGCATCTCCTCGTGCACGAACCCGCGAGTCCGCTCCAGGTAGTCAAGCTGCGCGGGGGTGAACTCCTCGCGGAGCATGAAGTAGTCGGTGCGGAGGGCTTCTCCGAGGCCAGCTTCGAGACCCATGGCGGCCCCCTTAGATGAACGGCTGCTGACCTCCTCATGGTCTGCCGGCAGCCGGGATAGTGCCATGGCCTGGCGGACAACACGATCCGCGATCGGCTGTCCGCACGGACAACGGAGCCTTACCCGCCGACTGGGACGCCCTCTGCATACAGGTTGAAGGACCAGAGTCTACGACGGCCGGGCCTGGCAAGACCTCAGCCGCGGCGCTGATGAAATCAGCGGGCTCAGGCCGGCCGCCGCGCCAGTGGACACGGGCCTATTCTTCGGCGGTCTGGCCGATGCCGTTGATGGCGTCGCGCATCCCGGGCGTGAGCAGCTGAAGAAGCGGTGCCGCGGCGCTCTGGAGCTGTCGCACTGCGTCCTGCAGCCCGTCGCCCGGGACGGCCGCGCCCTTCGGTGACTTGGCTATCGCCGCGAGAATGCGGGCCATCTGCCCGCCGAGGTACTGGGCCTGCTCAAGGAAATGCCGGGCTATCGGGTCGTTGATGAGCACGGGCGCGCCCGTGAGCAGCATCAGCATGTACGTACGGAA
>NZ_JBARCR010000477.1:0-1709 GCF_049794275.1 Trebonia sp. | reverse complement strand
GACGGGGCGCCGGTGGCCGAGCAGCCGAACTTCGGCGGCGCGATCACCGTGCATTCCAAGGTCACCAAGGGCACCCCGGTCATCGCGGTGCGCCCGAACGCGGTCAGCGCCGAGCCGGCCCCGGCCGCCGCTGAGATCGTGCCCGTGACCTTCGCCGCCAGCGACGCCGCCAAGACCGCGAAGGTCACCGAGCGCGCGGTGGCGGACAAGGGCGAGCGGCCGGACCTGACCGAGGCGCAGATCGTCGTCTCCGGCGGCCGCGGCACCGGATCAGCCGACGGATTCAAGATCATCGAGGAACTCGCCGACGCGCTCGGCGCGGCCGTCGGCGCGTCCCGCGCGGTCACCGACGCCGGCTGGTACCCGCACCAGTTCCAGGTCGGCCAGACCGGCAAGACCGTCTCCCCCCAGCTGTACATGGCCGTCGGCATCTCCGGCGCCATCCAGCACCGGGCCGGCATGCAAACCTCCAAAACGATCATCGCGATCAACAAAGACCCCGAAGCCCCCATCTTCGAGATCGCCGACCTCGGCATCGTCGGCGACCTGTTCACCGTCGTACCCCAACTCCTGGAAGAAGTCGGCAAGCGCAAGCAGCTGTAAGCGCGGGCCGCCGCGCTCGCAGCGGGGACTAGGCTAAAGCCGCCATGAATACTAGCCCGGTCGTATACCTCGATCATGCCGCGACCACGCCGTTGCTGCCCGAGGCGATCGACGCGATGACGGAGGAACTCAGCCGGCTCGGCAACCCCTCGTCGCTGCACGATGCGGGGCGCCGTGCCCGCCGGGTGGTCGAGGAGTCGCGGGAGCAGATCGCCGAGGTGTTCGGTGCCAGGGCGAGCGAGGTGATCTTCACCAGCGGCGGCACCGAGGCGGACAACCTCGCGGTGAAGGGCCTGTTCTGGGCGCGGCGGGCGGCTGACGAGCGCCGCTGCCGGGTACTCACGACCGCGGTGGAGCACCACGCGGTGCTCGACTCCGTGCGCTGGCTCGCCACCGCCTCGGGAGCGTGCGCGGACTGGGTCGGCGTAGACGGATCCGGGCTGGTCCGGCCATCGGAGCTGCGGGAAGCGCTGGAGCGCGACCCGGGCAGCGCGGCCGTGGTGAGCATGATGTGGGCCAACAACGAGGTCGGCGCCGTGCAGCCGATCGCGGCGCTGGCCGAGGTGGCGCACGAGTTCGGCGTGCCGTTCCACACCGACGCGGTGCAGGCGGCCGCGCAGCTGCCGGTCGACTTCGCCGCGTCCGGCGTGGACGCCATGACCGTGACCGGGCACAAGCTGGGCGGCCCGGTCGGGGCCGGGGCGCTGATCCTGGGCCGTGGCATGGCGCCGGTGCCGGTGCTGCACGGCGGCGGCCAGGAACGCGACATCAGGTCGGGCACCCTGGACGCGCCCGCGATCCGGGCGTTCGCGGTCGCGGCGGTGGTTAGCGCGGAGCGGCGGGTCACTGAGGCCAAGCGGCTGGCGGCGCTGCGGGACGACCTCATCCGCCAAGTGCTCGCCGTCGTCCCCGACGCGATCCTGAACGGCCCGCCGCCAGGCCCGGAGCGGCTGCCGGCCAACGCGCACTTCTCATTCCCCGGCTGTGAGGGCGACGCACTGCTGCTCCTGCTCGACGCGCGGCGCATCGCCTGCTCCACCGGTTCCGCGTGCACCGCCGGGGTGGCGGAGCCGAGCCACGTGCTGCTCGCCATGGGCGCCGACGAG
>NZ_JBARCR010000476.1:0-1746 GCF_049794275.1 Trebonia sp. | reverse complement strand
GCCATGTTGTCGCCCCAGCCCGCCAGGCCGCGCAGGCAGATGCCCGAGACCTTGCCTGGCTGGTTCAGCTTGGCGGCGGCGGCCGCGACCTGCGTCCACGTCGGGTGCGCCGGCATGGTGACTCCCGCCGCGGACAGCAGCTGCTTGTTGTAGTAGAGCATCGAGGACTCGCCGTAGAACGGCGCGGCGTACAGGTCGTTCTTGTACGACAGCGCCTTGGCGACCGGGGGCAGCAGGTCGGACGCGTCGTAGGAGGCGTCGCTGGCGATGTACTGCTTGGACAGGTCGACCAGCCAGCCGTTCTTCGCGAACAGCGGCGCCTCGTACGGACCGATCATGACGACGTTGAACGAGTTGCTGTGCGTGCTCACGTCCTTCTCGATCGCCGCCCGCAGGTCGCCTTCCGTATAGGTGGCGAACTTGACGGTGATCCCCGGGTTCTGCTTTTCGAACACGGACTGGGTGAGCGGAATCATCTGGCCGGTGATCAGCGGATTGGACACCACCGCGACCGTCACCGTGCCGGTGCTGCTGTTGTTGCCGCCGCTCGCGCTGCCGCTCGAGCCACTGCTCGAGCACGCGGCCGCTGCCGCGACCACAGCGACGGCGCCGCCGACGGCGGCGAGCCTGCGGATCCTGAACCTGGACGATCTCATGAATGAACCTCCACAGCGGTGAGGACTTTCTGGCGCGCCGCGCCGCCGACCCATCTCCTGTCGATATGCTCATTTGAGCGCTGTCCGCTCATATGAACCATGAACACACAGTGAACGCGCGGCTAGGCAATGTCAAGAAAAGCTGCAAATATGAGATATAGATGCTCAAATGAGCGCATGTATGGAGGCACTCATGGCCGGCTTGTCGGCTGATCGGCCGTCGGAAGTCGTGCTGGCCGCGCTGGTGGCGCGGCAGTTCTACCTGGAGGGCGTCTCCAAGGTCGACATCGCCGACCGGCTGGGGATCAGCAGGTTCCGGGTCGCCAGGCTGCTCGAATCCGCGCGGGAGACCGGGCTGGTGCGCATCGAGATCGGCCTGCCCGGCGGCATCCTCGACGCGGGCCTGTCGGCCGAACTGTGCTCCGTCTTCGGGCTGCGGCAGGCGTTCGTCTTCAACTTCCCCGACGACGCGGTGGCACTGCGCCAGCGGCTCGGCGAGGCGGCGGCCCAGGTGCTGATGGACCTGATCAAGCCAGGCGACATACTCGGCCTGACCTGGTCACGCACGCTGAGCGGGCTCGCCGCCGCGCTGACCCAGCTGCCGCCCTGCCCGATCGTGCAGATGACCGGGGCCGTGCCGCCGCCGGACGGCAGGGACCTGCTCGAAGTCGTCCGCAGCGTGGCGCGGATCGGCGGCGGCCCTGCGCACGTGTTCTACGCGCCGATGCTGCTCGACGACGCGCGGGCCGCCGCGGCGATCCGCCGCCAGGGCGACATCGCCGAGGCGTTCGCCCTCGTGCCCAAGGTGACCATCGCCGTGGTGGCCATCGGCGCGTGGGCGCCAGGGCTCTCGACGATCTACGACGCGATCACGCCGGCCGAGCGCGAGTCGCTCGCCGCGCTCGGCGTCGACGCGGAAATCGCGGGCGTGTTCATCGGCGCGGACGGCAACCCGCTGACGACGCCGCTGGACAACCGGATGATCGTGACGCCAGGCTCACTGCTGGCCAAGATCCCCTTCGTCCTTGCCGTCGCCTACGGCCCCGCCAAGAGCGCCGCGGTGCGGGCCGCGATCCGAGGAGGGCTAGTC
>NZ_JBARCR010000475.1:0-5337 GCF_049794275.1 Trebonia sp. | reverse complement strand
CCCCACCGCGCGCTCCGCAACTCAACCGCCGACGCGTGGGAGGCTGCGGGCCGCCCCCCGCTCGCGCAGCGGCCAGGAGCGGGTGACGTGATCGCGCACTTCGCCTCCGGCGAGGCGATCGTCCGCTACGAGCCGGCACCGCCGATGACCGGGACCACCGGGGACATCGAAGCGCTCTCGATGTGGGCCGGACAGAGCGTCGCGCTCGCGAGACAACCGCAGCCAGCGGCCGACATCGTGGCCGAGCTCACCTCCCGCCTGTAACCGGCCGCCTGTAACCGGGGCGGAAGGCCTCCCTTTCTCTCGCCAGCCTTTCCCTCGCCAGGAGGCAGTTGCGGTTCACCCTTGCCGGGCTAGCCCCGCTTGGGTGATCTCGATCCCGCTGGCGGCTGGCATCGTGGCTAGGAACACTGGGACTACCCAGCGGTGGGCAGGGGGATGAGTCAGATGTTCCGTCGGCATATCAAGGTTCTGGCGGGTACGGGTGTCGCCTCACTGGCGGTGGCGCTGGCGGCGTGCAGTTCGTCGACCAGTAGCGCCCCGCCAGCCGCCGCGGCGTCCCAGGTCAAGCCCACGGGCACGCTGGTGGTGTTCGCGGCCACCTCACTGACCGACGCCTTCAACAAGATCGGCGATCAGTTCGAGGCGGCCAATCCGGGCGTCACCGTGAAGTTCAACTACAACGGCAGTTCCTCACTGGCGACGCAGATCACGCAGGGCGCGCCAGCCGACATCTTCGCCTCGGCGAGCCCGACGAACATGACGACCGTCACCGAGGCGAGCCTGGAGTCCAGCACGCCGAAGACCTTCGCCGCCAACCAGGGCGAGATCATGGTCGAGGCGGGCAATCCCAGCCATGTCAAGTCCGTCAGCGATCTCGCCAACGCATCCCTCAAGGTGGTCACCTGCGCCCCCTCGGTGCCCTGCGGCGCCCTGGCCACCCAGATATTCAAGAACGCCGCGGTCACCGTCAAGCCGGTGTCGCAGGAACAGAATGTCGGCGGAGTGGTGACCAAGGTCAGCCTCGGCGAGGCCGACGCGGGCATCGTCTACGTGACCGACGTCAAGGCGAACGGCAGCAAGACCGCGGGAGTACCGATCCCCGCGGATCAGAACGCCACCACCACCTACCCGATCGCGGAGATCAAGGGCGCGCCGAACGCTACCGCGGCGGCGGCGTTCATCAGCTATGTCCTCGGACCCGACGGCCAGCAGGTGATGAAGAGCTTCGGCTTCCTGCCGCCGACTTCGTAGGCACAGGACCGAATGTCACGGAAGAAATGGCGGCTGAATCCGCTGGTGGCGGTGCTGGCGGCGCTGGCCTCGCTGTTCTTCATCTTCCCGCTGATCGGGCTGGTCGCCGGGGCGCCCTGGGGCCACATCACCAGCGTGATCACGAGCCAGACCGCGCTGCAGGCGCTCGAGCTCTCGATCATCGCCTCGCTGTCCAGCACCGCGCTCGCCCTGGCCTTCGGATTCCCGCTGGCCTGGCTGCTGGCGCGCGGGCAGTTCCCCGGCAGGGGGGTGCTGCGCAGCCTGACCACCCTGCCGATGGTGCTGCCGCCTGTGGTCGGCGGTATCGCGCTGCTGCTCGCCTACGGCCGCAGGGGGTTCATCGGCAGGCCCCTGGAGAGCGCGACCGGGATAACGCTGCCGTTCAGCCTGGCCGGCGTGGTCGTGGCCGAGTCGTTCGTGGCGATGCCGTTCTTCGTGATCACGGTGGAGTCTGGGCTGCGGTCCATGAACAGGCGCCTGGAGGACGCGGCGCGCAGCCTGGGGGCGTCCCGCAGGACCGTGTTCCTGCGGGTGACGCTGCCGCTGATCTGGCCTTCGCTCGCCGCGGGCCTGGTGCTGACCTGGGCGCGGGCACTGGGAGAGTTCGGCGCGACGATCACCTTCGCGGGCAACCTTCCCGGCGTCACGCAGACCATGCCGCTCGCGATCTACATCAGCCAGAGCTCCAACATGACGGATGAGGCGATCGCACTGAGCCTGATCCTCGTCCTGGTCAGCCTCGTGGTCATGGTCTTCAGACGTGACCGTTCCGGCGCGCAGTGACCCGCCGTGCTCGACGCGGACATCCAGCTACGGCTCAGCAGGCTCAGCCTGGACGTGGCGTTCTCCGTGGCGGCGGGCGAGGTGCTCGCACTGCTCGGCCCTAACGCCTCGGGCAAGTCGACCACGCTGCGCGCCCTCGTCGGACTGCTGCCGCTCGACGGGGGCAGGGTGGTGCTCGACGGAACGGTGCTCGAAGACCCCGCAGAGCGCGTCAGGGTCGCGCCAGAAAAACGGCCGATCGCCCTGATGTTCCAGGACTACCTGCTGTTCCCCCACATGAGCGCGGTGGAGAATGTGGCGTTCGGGCTGCGGTGCCGTGGCACCGACAAAAAGACCGCGCGCGAGAAGGCGTCGCAGGTGCTGGCACGCCTGGATCTTGAGGCGGTGGCCGAGGCGCGGCCAGGGTCGATGTCCGGCGGACAGCAGCAGCGCGTGGCGATGGCCCGTGCCCTGGTGACCGACCCGAAGCTGCTGCTCCTTGACGAGCCGCTGGCCGCTCTCGACGTGTCGATCAAGACCAACGTCCGCCGCCTGCTGCGCGAGGTGCTGCGCCAGTCGAGCGCCGCGAACATCCTCGTCACGCACGACCTGCTCGACGCCGTCGCCCTCAGCGACCGGATGATCGTGATCGAGGCCGGCGCGATCGTACAGACGGGAACCCCCGCAGAGGTGACCGCCAGGCCTAGGTCCACTTACGTGGCCGACCTGACCGGCGTCAACCTGCTGCGGGGGACGGGGCACGGTACCGTGCTCGACCTGGACGGCGGCGGCCGGCTTACCTGTGCCAGCCCCGCGGCCGGCCCCACGTTCGCCGTCATCGCGCCCGCTGCCGTGGCGGTGTCCAGGGAACGGCCAGAAGCAGGGCCAGAAGGAGGGGAGGTGAACACCTGGCGAGGGCATGTCAGCGCGGTTGATCTCATGGGCGACCGGGTGCGAGTCCGCGTCGACGGGACACCGGCGATCACGGCCGAGGTCCTGCCCGCGGCGGTCGATCATCTCAAGCTCGACGAAGGAGGCGACCTGTGGGTGTGTCTCAGCCCGGCCGCCATCACGACATATCCGCAATAACCACCGACAGGAACAGGTCATGAAGCTCAGTGCCCGTAACCAGATCCCGGCCCGCGTCACCGGCATCCACTCCGGCGAGGCCATAGCCAACGTGGAGCTCGACGCCAACGGCGTCCGCCTGGTGGCCTCGATCACCGTCGAGGCTGTCCGCCAGCTTGGCCTGAAGGAAGGCAGCGAAGTCAGCGCCGTGATCAAGGCGTCGGACGTGATCGTGGCCACCAGCGGCTGACGATGCCGGGGGCAGGCGGCCCGGTCATGCCGCCGCCTGCGGCCGGGTTCGACGCCTGGGTCGGCAGCAGTGCCGCCGACGATGGCGCCGGAGCCGGTGAAGGTGGCGGGCAGGGACAGGCCGGGCGGCAGCTGATCCAGCGGGCCCTGCACCGTGATGGTGATCTCTCAGGCCGGGCGAGAGGCTGCCCGCGGCCAGCGCGAAAGTGACCGAGGGGCAGGCACTGCCCGCCTTGCCTACCGCGATGGTCGTGGAGTAGTTGTTCGGCGCGGTCGTGACCCCCGAAGGGCAGCGCACACACTTCCTTTGAGCGTGCCGGGGGACGATCAGGTCGCGGGGCGCGGCGATGGGTCCGTGCGAACATGATGGGACGTTACTGGTGGCTGCCGTCGTATTACCCCGAAGGAGTCGCCTCATGGTGACAGAGACGCCTGCCCGCGCCGGCCGGAGCAGCGCTGGGCGGATAGTGCCGCTGTTCCGCCCCTACCGGCTTCAGGTGGCCGCCGTCATTGTCCTCATCGTGGTGACCTCGACGATCGGCATCATCAACCCGCTGCTGATCCAGGTGGTATTCAACAAGGCCTTGTTCGTCCAGGGCGGCCCCAATCTGCACCTGCTCTATGTGCTGGTGGGCGTCATGGCCCTGGTGCCGGTTGTCAACGGCGCCATCGGCGTCCTGCAGACCTATGAGACCACCCGGGTCGGGCAGGCGGTCATGCAGGATCTGCGCAACCGGCTCTACGCGCACCTGGAGACTCTCCCGCTTTCCTTCTTCACCAATACCAAGACCGGTGAGATCCAGTCCCGGCTGGCTAATGACGTGGGCGGCGTCCAGACAGTGGTCACCACCACCGCCTCGACGATCCTGGCCAACGTCGTCACCTTCGTCTCCAGCATCGTCGCCATGATCATCATCAGCTGGCAGCTGACCATCGTGGCGGTCATCACCGTGCCGGCGTTCTTCTGGCTGACCAAGACGGTCGGCGAGCGGCGCCGCCAGGTGTCGCGATCGACCCAGGAGTCGCTGGCGGCCATGAGCGCCATCAGCGAGGAAACCCTCTCGGTATCCGGGGTGCTGCTGGCCAAGGTGTTCGGCAACCAGGCACGCGACATCGCCCGCTATCAGCGGGAGAACCAGCGCCTGGCTGGCCTCGAGGTCCGCCAGCAGATGATCGGCCAGGGCTTCTATGCCGTCGTGCAGTCATTCCTGTCGATCACCCCGGCCCTGGTCTACCTCACTGCGGGCCTGCTCATCGCGAACCATCATGCTGTCTCGGCCGGAACCATCGTCGCCTTCACCGCGCTCCAGACCCGCCTGTACTTCCCGGTCGGCCAGCTGCTTCAGGTCTCGGTGGAGCTGCGGTCATCGCTGGCCCTGTTCGACCGGGTCTTCGAGTACCTCGACGTGGTGCCCGACATCGTCGACGCTCCCGACGCCGTCGACCTCCCGGTTGCCGAGGCTGGCGGCCGGGTGGCCCTGGAGGACGTCTACTTCCGCTACCCCGGCGCCACGGCCGGCGCCTTGTCGGGCGTCAGCCTCGGAGCGAGCCCCGGCCACCTGGTGGCCCTGGTGGGGCCGAGCGGAGCCGGCAAGACCACCATCAGCTACCTGATCCCGCGTCTGTACGACGTCACGGCCGGGGCGGTCGAGGTTGACGGGCTCGACGTACGGCATGTCCGCCAGGCCTCGCTGGCCTCCGCTATCGGCTTCGTGACCCAGGAGAGCTACCTCTTCCACGACACCGTCCTGGCTAACATCCGCTACGGGCGTCCCAGCGCGTCGCTAGAGGAGGTGGAAGAGGCGGCGCGGGCGGCGTACATCCACGACCGGATCATGGAATTCTCCGATGGTTATGACACTGTCGTCGGCGAACGCGGGTACCGGCTGTCGGGCGGGGAGAAGCAGCGCCTGGCCATCGCCCGCGTCCTACTGCACGACCCGCGCATCCTGATCTTGGACGAGGCGACCTCGTCGCTGGACA
>NZ_JBARCR010000474.1:0-1612 GCF_049794275.1 Trebonia sp. | reverse complement strand
GCACCGGCCACGCCGAGGCGGTCGAGGTGTGGTTCGACCCGGCCCAGGTCAGCTACGCGCAGCTGCTCCAGACATTCTGGCAGATCCACAACCCCACCACCCGCAACCGCCAGGGCCTCGACTTCGGCAGCCAGTACCGGTCGGCGATCTTCTGCCATGACGCCGGGCAGATGGAAGCCGCGATCGCATCACGTGATGCCGAGCAGCGATCGCTGAGACGGCACATCGTCACTCAGATCACCCCGGCGTCCGCGTTCTACCGGGCCGAGGAATACCACCAGCGGTACCTCGAGAAGCATGGCCACTCCGCCTGCGCAACCACCATCCGGCAAACAGGCCCGAGCCGTGCGCAGGTCAGCTGATCCGCAGGCTCGCGATCCGCCCGTCGCGCAGCTCGAAGTTCATCGGGCCGGTCCCGTTGAAGCCGTCGCCGGTGACCGTCAAGGTGACGGTGTAGCTGCCCGGCGTGGTGCCCGGCTCGGCGCTGACAAGCTCGAAATGCGATCGGACGCCGATGTTGTCGGTGCGGTTCCAGGCGCGCACGCCCTGGTGGCCGTGGAACTCGCGGCCCCAGTCGTTGAGGTAGGCGTCCTCGGTAAATGCTGCGACGAACGCGTCGGAGTCCCCGCGGTTGGTCGCCTCGATGAAGTTCTGGATCGCGGCGGGCAGGTGGTTCTCAGTCATCGCGCGGCTATTCGAAGTAGGCGATGGTGCGGAATTCGATGCTGTGCCTGGGCTGGGTCGCTCGCGCGGTCTCATCGCGGAACGCGGTATGCGGAACACGCCAGGCCCGTGCGTGATCGCTGTCGTTGAGCTTGAAGAAGAGGATCTCGTCGCGAGTCATGTCCGGGAAGTACCACCACTGGTGCCGGGGGTTGTGGTGAAATTCGAAACCGCTGGTTCCCGGAGCGTCCGGGGGCATGTCCGCGTACAGGTCATCGGGGATCTCGTCCACGAAGTACAGGCGGTTGTCCAGCCCCTCGCCCGGCTCGACGCTCTGATAGTCACACAGGGCCAGCGGCCAGTCCTGCGGCGGCGGGCTGAAGACGCGCCACAGGCTGGTGATGAGCGCCCGGCGGAAGCCGGGCCCGTCGGGGAAGCGGGAGGCGTAGTCGGCCTCGGCCCGCCCGCGCGCGCCGGGCACCGAGTAGTCGTCGTGGACCGAGGCGGCCTGCGGCTGCGAGGCATTCTCACTGGGGGCCGCGGAGCGGCGCAGGACCCAGCCAAGCGTCGACGCCCGGTCGGCTCCGGTGTAGAACTTCACGAACTCGGCCACCTCGGCGGCGTAGACCTCGTTCACCTCCTCCCGGTTGGTGAAATCCGTCACCGCTGAGGTGTGCCCGACGATCGCGAAGCCGTTGCGATCGAGCGTGAACTGGTCGCGGACCGGGCGCCCGTCGCGGATCGGCATCTCATACGTGCGGTATGTCCCGGTGTTGACGCTCTCCCCCGGCGCGGTGAACCTGCGGAGCACCGTGGACTCGGGCGCCAGGTAGCTGAGCTCGCCCGTGACCGCCTGGATGCGCATCGCCGCCTCCCCTCATGGATGGCCTGCGTGTTCCAGTGAAGAGCCCGCGCGGCGAGATGTCCACGCCCGATGTGGCGCCGGGTC
>NZ_JBARCR010000473.1:0-4079 GCF_049794275.1 Trebonia sp. | reverse complement strand
ATTCTGACATACATTGTGGTGTGTCAGAAGACTGACATACCATGAGGAGGCAAGGATCGTGGCCGTCACCGGACCCGACTTCATTTCACTGCAGGTGCGCGACCTGGAGCGTTCCGCCGCTTTCTACGAGCAGTACCTGGGGCTGAAGCGCTCCGTCGCAGGACCGCCGCACGCCGTCGTGTTCGACACCAAGCCGATCGCGTTCGCCGTCCGCGACGCCGTCGCGGGCACCGACCTGGACGCGATCGCGCAGCCGGGCCAGGGGATGGCGCTGTGGCTGCACGCCCCCGACGCGCAGGACATCCACGACGCCCTGGCCGCCGCCGGCACGACGATCATCTCAGCGCCCGTCGACGGGCCGTTCGGCCGCACTTTCACGTTCGCGGACCCCGACGGCTACCAGGTGACCCTCCACGACCGCGGCTGAGCCGGGCGTCGCGGTCTTCAGCGCGGCAGGCGCCCTGAGCGGGCTTGTCACCGCGGCAGGCTGGCCGCCAGGGACACGGCAAAGCCGCTCATGCGGTGTGAAGCAGCTTCAGCGTCCGCTGCGGGTCGCGAGCGTGGCGGCGGTTAGCGGCGGCGATGCTGGCCTGGCCGTCCAAGCGCAGCCGACTGATGGCCAGGCTGCGCAGCGAACACCGCAGGTCACGGCCTAACTTCATGACTTTGCCGGGCCCTGGTCGCCGACTGCTGCTTGTAGAACGAGCCGGACTCTTTGCCGAACAGGAGCGCAATCGCTCCCAGGCCGACCAGCCAGATAACCACACCGATGATCAGCGCGGCAACGGCGTGCACCATGAGGAGCGAGATCAGCAGGTCCAGGGTGTTGATGCCGAAGAACACCGCCGACACCACCCTGGCCCAGCTCCGCCCTTTGCCGTTTGCCCAGGCCATCCACAGCCACAGGCCTATCGCGATCAGGCCGCCGATCACTAGCGGAACAGTGCGGGCGACCTCGGCGGTGTGCAGGCTCGCTGCCGTGTAGGCCGGATGCCTCGCCAGGATGGCCGACTTGAGGCTGCCAATGGTCACCACAGCGATGATCACGGCGAGTACCTCAAGGGCCGCACCGGCATACATCAGCTTGACGGCGTTGAGCACCGAGCGCGGCGGCTGGATCTGCTCAGGTTCCTGCGCAGGTCCCGAGGTCGGGTAAGGCGTGTACATCGCTGCTCCCCTCGAGAGCTACGCGCTAGCTGTCGGTGAGGCCAGCCGCGCTAATGATGCGTCGCGATGATCAGACAAATGATCAAGATGACCGCAGCGGCCGAAAGTATCAGGATCACCGCGAGAACGTGCTCGAGGATCCAGTCCCGGCGTGCTATCCGTTGCCGGTCTTTCAACGGCGTCCTGGGCTGGGGCGGATGATAGCCCGGGGGAGGATCGTGCAGGTAAAGTCCTCGGCGGCCCCGGCCCAGGCGGTCTCCTGGGTCCCTTCGCGGGCCACCAATCCAAACCATCACGCCTCCGCTGTCCTTCTGTGGGCAGTGTAGCGCCGTGCAGGATGCTCGAAAAGATCGCGCCGCCGCGACGCCGGAGCCTGGCTTGGCGCACGTGAGCCAGCCTGCGGCTTCCGCCAGGCACCGGCCGAGCCCGCGCAGGGATCGAGAGCTGAAGACGTGAAGTAACGGACATAGGAAGCGTGAGACGGGGCGAGCGTGGCCGCCAGCCTCAGCGGGGAATGGCGGGGGAAGGTCCGCGCCTGGGGCGGCTGTCCCCGCTTCCGGTAGGCCGGTGGTTGCTCGCCGTCACGCGGGGTCTCTGGCACCGGGCATAGCCGATTAGTGCGGGTGGCCGGTCCAACGGGGCCGACGATTCTTCGCCGTGAAAGCACGCCGTTTAGGGTGCTCCCGCTGAGCGCATGAACGGCGCACAAACCGCGCCGCCCTAAACTGCGCGCTCCCACGGCAAACCATCAGCAAGCACTCTCGCTCAGGCCAGGACCTTGGCCTTCTCGCGTTCGAACTCCTCGGGGGTGATGACGCCTCGGTCGCGCAGGTCAGCGAGCTTGGTCAGCTGGTCCGCCGGACTTTGCGAACCTGCGGTCTCCTGGACGTAATCGCGGAGCTGCTGATCCTGTTGCTGCGCCTGCTGCACCATCCGTTCATGCATCGAGCCGCCACGGACGATCAGGTAAATCAGAACACCGATCAGCGGGATGATCAGCACGAACAAGAACCACAGTGCCTTGCCCCAGCCGGACAGGTCGTGGCTGCGGAAGATGTCGATGAACACCGTGATCAAGATCCAGAACCAGATCACCCACAGGAAGATCTCGACGATCGTCCAGAATGCGCCCAGCAGCGGATAAGAGTACGAACTATCAGCGAGCAACATGCCCTCTCCCTTGCCTCGCAGTGCACCGTTCCGGGCCACATGGGACCCGGTAGTAAGCACCAACACCATGATCGTAGTGGGATCTGCGTTAAGAGTCACGCCGGGACACGGGGCTATATATGGCCACGGTGCCTGCGCTGTCGGGCATTCGGCCAATCCCCTCGTCATGGTCCGGTGTCCGGAGACCCCGCAATGTGCGCCTCTGATCCGCTCCAGCACACAACGTGTCCCGGTCCGGTGGCTCACCCAGCAAGGATGAGAAGGCGCCAGCAAATGCCGACCTGCAAGGACAGCACAGTTCGGAAGGCCACGCCCGGCTACCGACCAATGAGTCCTGCCTCGCCGCGTCGTCTACATCGTGAGGCACGGACAACACTTCTCCACGCAAGGCCGTGCGGAAGCCAGAGGATCGGAGACCAGTCACCATGACAGAGGAGACCGTTAGCGCGACCACCACGATCGGCGCATCGGCCGAAACCGTGTTCGCGGTGCTTGCCGACCCAGCCCAGCATGCCGCCATTGACGGCACCGGCTGGGTTCGCGACTCCCTCGACGACCAACGGCTAACCGGCTCAGGTCAGGTCTTCCGGGTGGCCATGTACCACCCAAACCATCCCGACGGCAGCTACGAAATGGCCAACCAGGTCCTCGCGTTCGAGCCGCCGCGCGTTATTTCGTGGAAGCCGGGCTATGTATCACCGGAAACCGGCAAGCTAGAGTTCGGCGGCTGGATGTGGCGTTACGATCTGACCCAGCTCGGTCCGGACAAGACCAAGGTCACACTCTCCTATGACTGGTCGGCGGTAGGACCGATTCCCCGCCAGCACATTCATTTCCCGCCGTTCAGTCCAGATCATCTCGACAACTCGCTGAGCCACTTGGCCGCGATCGTTGCGCGCTAACGACGGCCCGGTCATATGCCCCTGCGGGTCCGATGATGATTTCGCCGCGAGCCGGTAGCTTTCGTCTCTTGGCCTGATTTTGGCTGTACTCGCGTCCGTGGGTGTCGTCGAGCCCTGCTTGTAAAGGTGCCTTGACATCACTGTGCAGGTAAAGGTACCTTGACATCATGCGGAACCGGATCCGGGAACAGCGGAGGCAGCGGGGCCTGTCCCAGGCCGAACTGGCAGCTGCCCTGGGCGTGTCGCGCCAGACAGTGATCTCTATCGAGAGCGGCCGCTACCTGCCCTCACTGCCGCTGGCATTCACGATCGCGCGGTTCTTCGACCTGACGGTCGACAAGATGTTCGATCCGGATGATGAGGAGGCAGGCGCATGATGACATTCATTCCGCCGCGGCTGCGCAAGCCCGGCATCTACGCGCTGGCAGGACTGCTGTTCTCAGCCGCGTGGCTAGTGCAGGGAGGCCGACTGTGGTGGGTCGCGATCCCTGCCCTGATCGGCACCGTCGCGGGTACGGTGCGGCTGTACCTCGTGGGCGGCACCGACACCGACGAGGGCGACCGGATCGGCTCCCGGGCCGATGAGCGGCAGCAGCTGGTCAGCCTGCGGTCCCGGGCCCTGGCCTGCAACCTGACCGCCATCACCTCGTTCATCGGCCTGACCGCCGCAATCGCGGTCAAGGGGACCTGGGGGTGGCCGTTCCTGGTCACCCTTCTCATCACCGGTTACGGATACCTGTTCGGGCTAGGCAGCTACAGCATCGCCGAAGAAGGCACACCGGACGACGCGGACATCGGACGTCAGGCACGCCGCCCTCCGGTCAGCTCCTGACCTTGCCC